>CABTWP010000015.1 GCA_902488525.1 uncultured Collinsella sp. | reverse complement strand
CTTAGGCGAAAGAGAAGACGTGACAAAGACCGGGTGAAGGTGGCCCGCAAAACCGGGGCCCGGCCCCTGGTCGCGAGCGAAGGGGCCGCCGCTGTTTGTGTTTGTGCCGTATAATGACCGTTACCTATGACGCGATACAAAAGAAAGGTGTTTGCCCATGCAGGCACAGAAGGCGGAGGGAACCCGCGACCTTATCGGCGCCGAGATGCGCGCCTGGCAAAAGATGCAGCAGATTGCGGCCGGCGTGTTCGAGCCGTTTGGTTTTAAACCCATCGAGACGCCCGCAATCGAGCAGGTGGACGTGTTTGTCCACGGTATCGGCCAGTCGACCGACGTCGTGCGCAAGGAAATGTTCCGCGTGTTCAGCGGTGCCAACCTGGAGCGCGTTTTTACCGAGGGCACCGACACCAAACTCAAGCCCAAGCAGCGCCTGGCACTTCGCCCCGAGGGCACGGCCGGCGTGGTGCGCGCCGTCGTCGAGAACAACCTGGTGCCCCAGGGCTCCACGCCGTTTAAGGCGTACTACGCCGAGGCCATGTTCCGCGGCGAGCGTCCCCAGAAGGGCCGCCTGCGCCAGTTCCACCAGGTGGGCATCGAGTGGCTCGGCGCTCCCGATCCGGCGGCAGACGCCGAGTGCATCATCATGCTCATGGAGTTCTACAAGCGCCTGGGCTTCGATCTTTCCAAGCTTCGTCTGCTCATCAACTCGATGGGTGACGCCCAGTGCCGTCCGGCTTATCGCGAGCAGGTTAAGCAGTTCATTCTCGACCACGCCGACGAGATGTGCGACGAGTGCCGCGAGCGCGCCGAGCTCAATCCGCTGCGCGCCTTCGACTGCAAGAACGACCACTGCCGCGAGATCATGGCCGACGCACCGCTGATGGGTGACAACCTGTGCGATGAGTGCCGTGAGCACTACGAGCAGGTCAAGCGCTATTTGGATGCGGCGGGTATCGAGTATGTCGAGGATCCCACCTTGGTGCGCGGCCTGGACTACTACACCCGTACTGTCTTTGAGGTCGAGGCCCCCGGCGCCGGCGTCGGCTCCATCGGTGGCGGCGGCCGCTACGATGGCCTCGTTGAGCTCGAGGGCGGCAAGCCCACGGCAGGCGTCGGCTTCGCTGTCGGTTTTGAGCGCGCCCTGCTGGCCCTGCAGGCCTTTGGCAGCGACCTGGGTGCCGAGGAGGTCCCGTGCGTCTACGTCGCCAATGCCGGCAAGGAGCTGCGTCAGAACGTCTTTACCATTACGCAGCAGCTTCGCGCCGCAGGGATTGTGACCGAGGCCGACTATCAGGGCCGTTCGCTCAAAGCCCAGTTTAAGCAGGCCGATAAGGTGGGCGCCAAGCTCATCCTGGTCCTGGGCGGCGACGAGCTTGCCGCCGGCAAGGTCAAGGTGCGCGACATGCAGAGCCATGACGAGGTTCTCGTCGATCTGGCCAACGTCGTCGAGGCGGTTCGCAAGCGTCTGTAGCGCATGATTTTTGAGCTGCGGACCCGCTAACATGTCCCGCTCGCGACGAGCTATTGTTACGGGGGTGTTTCGCATTTATGCGGAATGCCCTCGTTTGCATATGCCGCCCACCGAGAAATACGACCATTTGGGGCAAAAACCCTTGCAATGCAGAAAATACTTTTGTGTGGTAAAGCGCAATCAGTGTCGAAAGTATTTCTCAAGCGCCTATAATGAATACCGCATGTTACGTGCATAGAAGGAGGAATGGGAGGAAACGTGGCTGAGAACCTAAGCAACCAGTCTGTACCCGAAGCCGCGGCGCGCGTCGCTGCCGTGGTCAACCGCCTCGTTAACCGAATCGGCTCGAATGCCGAGTCCAGGGAGCGTCTCGCCGAGATCGAGATCCCCGAGGAGCTGCGCGATAATCTGGCGCTGTTCCTGCGCCTGGAACGTCGTGTGCTTAGCGAGTATGATCCCGAGATCGCGGACCTGTTCGACAAGATTTTGACAGCCGAGATTGTGGCCAATGCTGGCAACCCCGGTAGCCGCGCTGCCGACGAGTCCGTTGACGAACAGGGCGTGCCCACTGCCGACGAGCCCACCGCCGTGGCGTTTCGCGAAGTCGTCGATCTGATCGACAGCCTGCCGCTTGATAAGCAGCAGGTCATCGTTCGCGCCTTTACGAGCTTCTTCCACTTGGCAAACCTGTCGGAGGAGAACTACCGTGTGGCGCAGCTGCGCGAGCGCGAGGCCGGCGCATCGACCGATACCGAGGTCGATCCCGCCAACGAACTCACCGTCGCCTATCACCAGTTGGTAAACGAGATGGGCGTCGAGGGTGCCAATGAGCTGCTCGGCAAGCTCGAGTTCCACCCTGTCTTTACCGCACATCCCACCGAGGCCCGTCGTAAGGCCGTCGAGGGCAAGATTCGCCGTATCTCCAACCTGCTGGAGGAGCGTCCGCGTTTGGGCGGCTCCGACCTGGTGGAGAACGAGCGCCATATGCTGCAGGAGATCGACGCCCTGGTGCGTACGAGCCCCATCGCGCTCAAGAAGCCCACGCCGGTCGAGGAAGCCGATACCATCATCGACATCTTTGATAACACGTTGTTCGACGTTATCCCCGTCATCTATCGTCGTTTTGACGACTGGGTGCTGGGCGACAAGGCCGGTACCGTGCCGCCGCTGTGCCCGGCGTTCTTCCATCCCGGCAGCTGGATCGGTTCCGACCGCGACGGTAACCCCAACGTCACCGCCAAGGTGAGCCGTGAGGTCGCCGCCAAGTACTTTACCCACATGGTGCTCAAGCTCGAGGACAAGTGCCGCCGCATCGGCCGCAACCTGACGCTCGAGGCCACCTACAGCAAGCCGTCTGCCGAGCTCATCAACCTGTGGAACCATCAGGTCGAGATGAGCACCCAGTACACCGCACGTGCCGAGCTGATTTCCGAGCACGAGCCGCATCGCGCCGTCATGCTCGTCATGGCCGACCGTCTGAACGCCACCGTGCGCCGTATCACCGACACCATGTACCACAGCGCCGATGAGTTCCTGGAGGACTTGCGCGTCGTCCAGCGCTCGCTGGCTGCCTGCGGTGCCGTCCGTGCTGCCTACGGCCCGGTTCAGACCATCATCTGGCAGGTCGAGTCCTTCGGCTTCCACATGGTCGAGATGGAGTTCCGTCAGCACTCCGTGGTGCATGCCCGCGCCCTCAAGGATATCCACGAGAACGGTATCCATGGCGATCTGCAGCCCATGACGCGCGAGGTCATCGATACCTTCCGCGCTATCGGCTCCATCCAAAAGCGCTACGGCAAGAAGATGGCGCACCGCTACATCATCTCGTTCACCAAGAGCGCCCAGCATGTGGCCGACGTCTTTGAGCTGGCCCACCTGTCCTTCGCACACGAGGAGGATGTCCCCGAGCTCGACGTGATCCCGCTGTTCGAGCAGCTCGAGGACCTCGAGGGCTGCGTCGACGTGCTCGACCAGATGCTTACGCTGCCCGTGGTGCAGAAGCGCCTTGCCCAGACCAACCGCCGCATGGAGGTCATGCTGGGCTATTCCGACTCCTCCAAGGATGCCGGTCCTACCACGGCCATGCTCGCACTGCACTCCGCGCAGGAGCGCATCGCCAAGTGGGCCGAGAAGAACGATATCGACCTGGTGCTCATGCACGGTCGCGGCGGTGCCGTGGGCCGTGGCGGCGGCCCTGCCAACAAGGCCGTGCTGGCGCAGCCCAAGGGTTCGGTCAACTGCTTCTTTAAGCTCACCGAACAGGGCGAGGTCATCTTTGCCCGTTACGGCAACCGCACGCTTGCTCAGCGCCATGTTGAGTCCGTTGCCGCCGCAACGCTTTTGCAGTCGGCCCCGAGTGTCGAGAAGACTAACACCGAGACCACGCAGAAGTACTGGGATATGGCCGAGAAGCTCAACACCGCAAGCCACGAGCGCTATCTGGACCTGCTGAACACCGAGGACTTTACACCGTGGTTCTCGACCGTGACGCCGCTGACCGAGGTCGGTCTGCTGCCGATCGGCTCGCGTCCGGCCAAGCGCGGTCTGGGCGCCAAGTCGCTCGACGACCTGCGTACCATTCCGTGGATCTTCAGCTGGAGCCAGGCGCGCATTAACCTGGCCGCTTGGTACGGCCTGGGCACCGCCTGCGAGCAGCTTGGCGATCTTGACCAGCTCAAGGCTGCCTACCAGGAGTGGCCGTTCTTCCGCACCTTTATCGACAACATCGAGATGTCGATCGCCAAGACCGACCAGCGCATCGCCAAGATGTATCTGCACCTGGGCGATCGCCAGGATCTGTCCAAGAAGGTCTTTACCGAGATGCAGCTCACTCGTAAGTGGGTCCTTGCCATCGTCGGTGACGAGTGGCCGTTGCAGCGCCGTCGCGTGCTCGGCTGTGCTGTTCGCGTGCGTAACCCCTACGTCGACGCCCTGTCCATCGCCCAGGTCCGCGCCCTTCGTGAGGTGCGTATGAACCAGGACGAGATGGCCGAGGAGAAGAAGGCCGAGTACATGAGCCTGATTCTTTCGACTGTGACCGGCGTCTCGGCAGGATTGCAGAACACGGGGTAATCGATAGCCCTGTAGTCGTCCGGGCCCGCCATCAGTTTACTTTTAGGCACGTCCTCGGACATGCAAGAAGCCCTCGCTGTGCACTTCGTGCGGCGAGGGCTTCTTGCGTCCTGCGGAGTGTGCCTAAAAGTAAACTGATGGCGGGCCCTGCGATGTCCGGTCTTCGGCGGATTACTGGCTGGGGGAATAATGGTGCGCTCCGCGCGTTTTGGATGGGGTCTATCCCGGTGGCGCATTTGGTGCTTCTCGCCTTACGACTGTAGCGGCTGCGGTCCCGTTTGGGGTCGCGGCCGTTTTGTTGTGGGTCAAATATGAACGTTGTGTTAATGAGTCGGTGGACGGTGGTGTTTTTCGGTGAGCGGCGTATCCTTCCAACGGTTTATCTAGTGTGTCAGTTGAAAGGAAGAGGGCGCTCGTCATTGTTTGAATGTGAACTACCGTTTGACCACAAGACGTTGCATCTGGAGCTCGAGGATAAGAATTTCGCGGGTGTGATGGAAGGTCATCAAAACGAGTTTAAGACCACGAAATCGCAGGAAGAGCTGGTAGAGGAGTCGCTTGCCAACCCTTATGGTTCGCCTTCGCTCGAGGAGCTTTGTGCTGGCAAGAAGGATATCGTCATTATTAGCTCCGATCATACGCGCCCCGTTCCCTCGCGTGTGACGATGCCTATTCTGCTGCATCACATCCATTCCGCTGCGCCCGAGGCTCGAGTGCGTATTTTGGTTGCTACGGGTATGCACCGTCCGTCGACGCACGAGGAACTCGTCAACAAGTATGGCGAGGAGATTGTTGCCAACGAGGAAATCGTTATGCACGTCGCGACTGACGACAGCATGATGAAAAAGATTGGCACCCTGCCTTCTGGTGGCGAGTGCATCATCAACAAGATTGCCGCCGATTGTGATCTGCTGCTTGCCGAGGGCTTTATTGAGCCGCACTTCTTTGCCGGTTTCTCTGGTAGCCGCAAGTCCGTCCTGCCTGGCATCGCCAGCTACAAGACCATCATGTACAACCACAACGGTCAGTTTGTGAATGATTCCCACTCGCGTGCCGGCAACCTGTGCCACAACCACGTGAGCGAGGACATGTTTGCCGCTGCCGAGATGGCTCACCTTGCCTTTGTGCTTAACGTGGTGCTCAACGGCAAGCACGAGGTCATCGGCTCCTTTGCCGGCGACATTCACAAGGCGCACGAGGCCGGCTGTGAGTTCGTGAAGAGCCTTGCCGGCGTTGAGCCCGTTGAGTGCGAGATTGCCATCACCACTAACGGCGGCTACCCGCTCGACCAGAACATCTACCAGGCCGTGAAGGGCATGTGCGCTGCCGAGGCTACGCTTCCCGAGGGCGGCGTGATCATCGATGTCGCCGGTTGTGCCGACGGTCACGGTGGCGAGGGCTTTTATCACAACATCGCCGACAACGATCCGGCAGAGTTTGAGCGCGCCTGCATCGACCGTCCCAAGGACGAGACTCTGCCCGATCAGTGGACGAGCCAGATTTTCGCCCGCATCCTGGCGCATCACCCTGTGATCATGGTCACCGACCTGTGCGATCACCAGATGCTCAAGGATATGCATATGACGCCGGTCAACACCCTCGAGGAGGCGCTCAAGCTCGCCTTTGAGATGAAGGGTGCCGATGCCAAGGTGGCCGTCATTCCCGATGGCCTGGGCGTTGTCGTCGCTCAGCACTAGCGCGCGGCCTAAACGAATCGTCTATAACCGACAAGAAAGATAAGGTTTTATGCTTACCAAACTCCTCTGCGAATTCGGCGCAACGGCCCTCATGATCATCTTTGGCGTGGGCGTGCACTGCGATACCGTGCTCAAGGGCACCAAGTATCAGGGCTCCGGTCATATGTTTGCCATCACCACTTGGTCTTTTGGCATCTCGGTCTGCCTGTTTGTCTTTGGCGGCGCCGTGTGCATGAACCCGGCTATGGTGCTTGCCCAGTGCATCGTAGGCCTGGTGCCGTGGAGCAGCTGCATCCCCTTCATGCTTGCCGATATGCTCGGCGGCTTTGTGGGCGCTGTGATCGCGTGGTTGATGTATGCCGATGAGTTCAAGGCTTCCGAGGGTGTCGTCGACCCCATTGCTCAGCGCAACATCTTCTCGACCAACCCTACCACCGAGGGCACGAACTATGCCCGCAACTTCTTCTGCGAGGCTATCTGCACCTTCGTGTTCATCAGCGCCATCCTTGCTGCCGCTAGCCGCGCCGGCGAGAACGTTCTGATGCTCGCTATCTGCGTCGGTCTGATTGTTTGGGCCGTTGGCATGGGCATGGGCGGCATCACCGGCTTCGCCATGAACCAGGCTCGTGACCTTGGTCCTCGCATGGCCTATCAGGTGCTGCCGATCAAGAACAAGGCTGACAACAACTGGAAGTACGGCCTGCTCGTTCCTGGCATCGCTCCGTTTATCGGTGCCGCTCTGGCCGCGCTGTTTGTGCATGGTTTCTTGGGCATGTTCTAGTCCAAGACAATTGATATAACGCCCGGGTCCGGCATAGGTTAACTTTTCGCCGCGTCCTCGGACATGCAAGAAGCTCTCGCTGCGCACTTCGTGCGGCGGGAGCTTCTTGCGTCCTGCGGAGTGCGGCGAAAAGTTAACCTATGCCGGACCCTGCGGGAATCCAGTTGTGTTCGAACAAGCAACCAACATATATATCTGAATTTGGATGTGGTGGGCACTTTGTTGTTAGGCGCTTTGAGGTGCGAGTGACACTTTGGGGTGCGTGGCGGCCTGGGTTGGGGCGATGCTTTGGGATGAGCTTCTTACTTAGTTGAAGAGGGGCTTGATGGCTGAGAGGTAGTCTTTGGCTACGTCCTCTTTTGGGGCTTCAAAGTTGTGCCAGGCCCACCATTGGACCATTCCTACGAAGCTTGAGGCTATGTGGTGTAGTAGGAAGCTTCGGTCCATGGTGGCGGCGGGGCCGTTTGGGTCGGTGGGGACGGTTTCGGCTGCTCGTGACATGATGGTCTTGCGTAAGCAGTCGGCGAAGACGCGTGAGCCGGCGCCGGCTACGAGGGCTCGAACGCCCTGGCGGCGCTCCCAGAGGTTGTTGAGGATATGTTCGACCTGCACGAGTGGGTCGTCGAGCGGTGTGCCATCGTCGTCGAGGGCGTGGGTGCAGATGTCGCTTACGAGCTTGGACAGTAGGTCGTCTTTGCTCTTAAAGAGGCCGTAGAACGTGGCCCGACCCACATGGGCGCGCGCGATGATGTCGCCGACGGTAATCTTGCCGTAGTCCTCCTCGCGAAGGAGTTCGGAAAACGCCGCAACGATGGCAGCGCGGCTTTTTTCTTTGCGGGCATCCATGGCTATGCATCCGCGTGAACGAGCAGGCAGCGGAGCGTGCCGGAGCAGTCCTCGTAGGGGCGCTTACCGGCGCCGTAGCCGACGGCCTCGATGCGGTAGCGGACTGGCAGGTGCTCGGACGTACGCAGTGCGGCGACGATGGCGGCGCCCGTGGGCGTCACGAGCTCGCCGGCGACCGGTGCGGGCGTGAGGGCGATATTGCCTGCTTGGCATAGGTTGACGACGGCGGGCACCGGGATGGGCATAAAGCCGTGGGCACAGTGGATGGTGCCGTGACCCTCGGAGAGCGACTCGACAACAATATCCTCGATACCCAGGTCATCGAGGCAGATGGCGACCGAGCAGACGTCGACGATGGAATCGATGGCGCCTACCTCGTGGAACATGACTGTCTCGGGCGTTTTGCCGTGGGCCTTGGCCTCGGCGGCGGCGAGCGCGGTAAAGATGGCGAGCGCACGACGCTTGGCGCCATCGCTTAGCTGCGAGCCATCGATGATGGCGGTGACGTCCGCCAAAGAACGGTGGTGATGGTGGTGGGCGTGATGATGGCCCTCGTGGCCATGACCGTGGGCCTCATGGTCATGGTCGTGGCAGTGCTCGTGCTCGCCATGGTCATGATGGTGGTGTTCGTGTTCGTGTACATGCTCGACAGCTGCTTCGTTGCCGTAGAGCCAGGCCATATCGTGATCGTGGTTCTCGAGCTCCTCTGCAAGCTGGACATCGAAATCGCAGGCGTCGATGCCGTGCTTGTTTACGCGCGTCACGGCAATCGAAAAGCCGTCGACCGGCAGCGTGGCGAGCTGCTCGTGCAGATGCTCCTCGCTGGCGCCCAGGTCGAGCAGGGCCGCGACGGTCATATCGCCGCTGATGCCCGAGGTGCCGTCGATGATAAGCGTATGCTGATGGTTGGACATGGAATGCTCCTTAGCGGGCGCGGGGTGTGCCGGCGCTCAGATGATTGATAAGACTTGCCTGGTATGCGGCACCAAAGCCGTTGTCGATATTGACGACCGAAACGCCGCTGGCGCAGGAGTTGAGCATGGCGAGCAGCGCGGCTACGCCACCAAAGCTCGCGCCGTAGCCCACGCTGGTGGGAACGGCAATGACCGGACAGCTCACCAGGCCGCCGATAACGCTCGCCAGCGCGCCTTCCATGCCGGCGATGGCGATGACCACCTGCGCCTGGGCAAGTTCCTCGGCATGCGCGAGCAAGCGGTGCAGGCCGGCGACGCCTACGTCGTAGAGGCGGTCGACCTCGTTGCCGTAGAACTCGGCCGTCAACGCGGCTTCCTCGGCGACGGGCAGGTCGCTCGTGCCGGCGCAGGCGACGACAACGCGTCCGTTACCGGTGGGGGAGGGCTTGCCACCCACCAGGGCGAGCTGGGCGTTCGGGGCATATCCCAGGTCGATGTCGTTGCCGAGAAGCTCCGAGGTACGGGCTGCTTTTTCGCTGTCCAGGCGCGTGACCAGGATGCGCTCCTGACCGGCATCGCGCAGCGCTTCGATAATGGCGGCAATTTGCTCGGCGGTTTTACCGGCGCCGTAGACAACCTCGCCGGCTCCCTGGCGCACCCCGCGCGAAAGATCGAGCTGCGCAAAACCCAGATCGGCGGTTGGCGCCGTCTGGAGGCGCGTGAGGGCGACTGCCGGGGTGACTACTCCGTCGGCAACATCGCTCAGCAATTGCTCAAGATCTCGCTTATCCATATATGTTCCCTTCGACGGCGCAAAGTCTAGCACTCAAAGGGTATGTTTCCGAACACTAAGAAAAAATTGTTCGGAAACTATAGGACAGACTGATTCTATTGTTAGAAGGATCGACTAGTCGCGCAGGATGATATCCATGGCGAGCATCAGATTGCGCTCGTCGATGGCAAACGGGGCGGCCTCGCGCGTCTTGGGCTTGGCGCAAAATGCGATGCCCGTGCCCGCGGCCTGAATCATGGGGATGTCGTTGGCGCCGTCGCCGATCGCGACGGTGTGGGCCATATCGACGCCGCACTCAACTGCCCAATCCAGCAGTTGGATGAGCTTGGATTCCTTGGTCACAATGTCTGCCGCCAGCTTGCCGGTGAGCTTGCCGTCCACGACTTCCAGGCGGTTGGCCAGGCAAAAATCGATGCCCGCGGCGGCCACGATCTTGTCGGCGACCTCATGAAAGCCGCCGCTTACCACGCCGACCTTCCAGCCCTTGCTGTGCGCCGAGCGCACAAGCTCCAGCGCGCCGGGGGTAAACGTCACGCGCTCAAAGGTACGCTCGAACACGCTCTCATCCAAGCCGGCAAGCAGCCCCACGCGCTCCTCGAGCGCCTGCTTAAAGTCGAGCTCGCCGCGCATGGCACTCTCGGTGATCTGCGCTACTTGCTCTCCCACGCCGGCTTCCTCGCCCAACAGGTCGATGACCTCCTGGTTGATGAGCGTGGAGTCGATATCCATAACGATGAGGCGTGCAGTCATGGCGGGCCTTTCCGAGTGCAGTTGTATTGGGGCACATTGTCGCACGCGGCGCGCCTTGGCGACGGCCAGGCCGCGTCAATTGTTTCGTCTCCGTCAAGTCTTTGGGCAAGAGCTACTTTTTCGCGGCACATCGACGCGGGTGCGATAAGATAGAACGCCATGTCCGGCTGCGCGGTTTACGCAGGCTGGGCAAATCTGTACGACGCCGCCCGGAACGACACGGGGCGGCACAGATCCATAAAGGAGGATCACTGGTATGAGCCAGACCCGTCCCATCGATGAGCATTCCATGCACACCCGTACCTGCGGCGAGCTTCGCTTCGAGAACGTGGGCGAAGAGGTCACCCTCACCGGTTGGGTGAGCCGTCGCCGCGACCACGGTGGCCTTATCTTCTGCGACCTTCGCGACCGCGAGGGCATCACGCAGCTCACCTTCGACCCCGAGCACTCTGACGGCGACGCCTTTAAGATCGCCGAGACCATGCGTCCCGAGTGGCCCATCAAGATCCACGGCGTCGTGCGCGCCCGTGGCGAGGAGACCACCAACACTAAGCTCGCGACCGGCGAGATCGAGGTCCTGACCGACCACGCCGAAGTGCTCAACACGTCCGTCACCCCGCCGTTCCAGATCGAGGACGGCATCGAGACCAGCGAGGACACCCGCCTGCGCTATCGCTATCTGGACCTCCGTCGTCCCGAAATGATGGCCAACCTCAAGCTGCGCTCCGACTTTACCTTTGCCATTCGCGAGGCGCTGCACAACCGTGAGTTCATGGAGGTCGAGACGCCCTCCCTGTTCAAGTCCACGCCCGAGGGCGCCCGCGACTTCATCGTCCCCAGCCGCATCCAGCCGGGTAACTTCTACGCCCTGCCGCAGTCCCCGCAGCTCCTGAAGCAGCTGCTCATGGTCGGTGGTGTCGAGCGCTACTACCAGGTTGCCAAGTGCTTCCGCGACGAGGACCTGCGTGCCGACCGCCAGCCCGAGTTCACCCAGGTCGACATCGAGATGTCCTTCGTGGACCAGAACGACGTTATGAGCGCGCTCGAGGAAGTTCTGTCCGATGCTTTCGGTCGCATGGGCGTCGAGATGCCCACGCCGCTGCGCCGCATGAACTACTGGGATGCCATGGACACCTATGGCTCCGACAAGCCCGATACCCGCTATGGCATGCACCTGGTCGACCTGACCGACATCTTTGCCAACTCCAAGTTCAAGGTCTTCGCGACTGCCGCAAACGAGGAGGGCTCTGTCGTCAAGGCCATCAACGCCAAGGGTGCCGGTGCCTGGGCACGTGCCAAGATCGATAAGCTTGCCGGCGTGGCCTCCACGTTTGGCGCCAAGGGCCTGGCCTGGATCGCCTTCCGCGAGGACGGCTCCATCAACAGCCCCATCGTCAAGTTCTTCTCGGACGAGGAGATGGCGGCTCTGCGCGAGCGCATGGACGTCGAGCCCGGCGACCTTGTGATGTTCGCCGCCGGTCCGCGCCTGCTCTCTGACGAGATCCTGGGCGGCATGCGCTCCCACATGGCCAACGCGCTCGAGATCAAGCGCGAGGGTCACGATTTCCTGTGGGTCGTCAACTTCCCGCTGTTCCACTGGGACGAGGACCGCAAAGCCTATGCCGCCGAGCACCAGCCGTTCACCCTGCCGACCGAGACCGACATCGCCAAGATCGAGGCAAATCCGCTGGCAGCCGGTTCTTGCACCTACGACTTTGTCATGGACGGCTTTGAGGCCGGCGGCGGCGGTATGCGTATCCACAACGCCGAGATGCAGATGTCCATGCTCAAGCTCCTGGGCTTTACCGAGGAGCGCGCCGAGTCTCAGTTCGGCTTCCTCATGGAGGCGCTCAAGTTTGGTGCGCCCCCGATGGGCGGTTTCGCTCTGGGCCTGGACCGCGTGTGCATGCTGCTTACCGGCTCCGACTCCATCCGCGACGTCATGGCGTTCCCCAAGACGGCCAGCGGCTCCGACCTCATGTCGGGCGCCCCGAGTGCCGTTTCCGGCGCCCAGCTCAAGGACGTTAGCCTGCGCCTGATGTAGGCAAGCGGCTACATATTGCCTGTAACGAGGGAAGGACGCGTGCCTTCCCTCGTTTTTTATGTCGTGACGTCATGGTTTGGAGGCTTGCCGTCGTGCGCCGGGAAACTACAACCCGGAATCTGCGTCCAGAAGGGGTCGCGCTTTCCCAAAGGGGGTCCTCTGGGAAAGCGCGACCCAGTATTCGGCAAAATAATGGGGCACAGTTTCCGGTTGAGCTGTCTAACGGAAACTGTGCCCCAGAATGAGCGCTCAAACGGGACAGGCTTTCCGCAACAACTGTTTGGCGGAAAGCCTGCCCCAGTTTCTTATAGCGAGTCTCTCTGAACGAGCTGCATGTGCATGACGGTGGTGGTGGGCTCGGCACCCTTGATCATGTCGAGCGCAATGTTGGCGGCCATGTGTCCTTCTTCGCGCAGGGGCTGGCGGACGGTCGTGAGCGCGGGGACGCAGCGCGCCGCAATCTCGTGATCGTCGAAGCCGACGACAGAAACGTCCGCAGGAACGGATAGGCCTGCCTCGTTGAGTGCGGTGATGACGCCAGCCGCGATACGGTCCGATCCGCAGAGCACGCCATCGAAAGCAATCTCGCGCGCGAGGATCTGGTGCATGGCCTGATAGCCGTCTCCGCTGTTCCAGCCGGTATAGATAACGTTTGCGTCTGGGAGGTCTTCGCCCAAGACGGCGCGGTAGCCGCGCAGGCGGTCGACAACAGCGGGGTTGTCTTGCGGTCCCAACACGGCGACGATATCTTTGCGCCCGCGATCCTTCATGGCGAGTGCCGCAAAATGTCCGCCCTCTTCGTCGTCAGAGTAGACCGTCGAGAACACATCGCGATAGGGGTGGCCCTCGAGCTGGCCGCACAACACGGTGGGTACGCCCAGCTCGCGCAGCACCTCGAGCAGCTCGCTACCTTTGTAGGGAGAGACGTCGATCACGGCGTCGAACGAGCGGCGCTCAAAGTGCTCGCGTGCGCGGTTGCGCTCATGCGTAGAAGACGCCTGCAAGATAACGGGCAGATAGGACGACTCCGACAGTTCCTCGGTAATGCCGCTCAAAAACTCGCTATAGGTGGGGTCGCTGAAGAGTTCACTCAGAGGCTCGGTCACGAGCACGGCGATGATTTCCGTGCGCCCGACAGCGAGCGCTCGGCCACGAGCGTTGGGGACAAAATTGACTTCCTTGGCCGCCGCGCGGACGCGCTTTTTGGTTTCCTCGCTAATGCGGAGCGAATCGTTGAGGGCGCGCGATGCCGTGGAGCGCGACACGCCGGCAGCTGCGGCAACCTCGGCAAGCGTAGGTGCGGTGCGAACTGTTTGTGTCATGGCGTCTCCTGGAAAATGCGGTCGATGTTGTCACTGATACGGGCTAGTGCGGATACAGCTTACTATAGTGCGCCTGAACAGCGTTCATGATATCCGGTGACCGGTGTCGTTTTGCAACCAAGCCGAAATCGAATACGTCTCGTGTGGGTGAGATATCAGCGGGCGTGGAGGTTGCCTACGAGCTTAAGAACGATGTCTTGTGCTGAGTTTCGATACTCAGGGTGACATAAGTGTTGCGATTGTACAACCGGTTGCACCGGTAACCCGGCCAAATCGACCGTTCAGCGGACAACCGGTTGCACAGTTTTTTGCATCGCCCGTAAGATAAGGACAACCGGTTGCACAAGAATCACTACGATGATGAAGGAGCATCACCATGGACGCCATTAACGATTGGGAAAACCAAGCGCTCACCCACAGGAACCGCCTGGCACCCCATGCGTACTTTATGGGTTACGAGACCGCCGATCTCGCTGCAACGTACAGCCGCGAGCTGTCGCGCGGGTTTGTCCAGCTGTCCGGCTCGTGGCAGTTCCGCCTCTTTGAGGGCCCCGCTGCCGTCTCCAACGAGGAACTCTCCACGTACAAGCCCGAGTGGGATCACGTGGAGGTTCCGCACCTGTGGCAGGTGGACGGCTATGGCAACCTTGCCTACACCGACGAGGGCTTCCCGTTCCCGGTGGATCAGCCGTTCGTTCCCTCTGACGATCCCACGGGCGTGTACCAGCGCATCGTCAACCTTCCCGCCGTGCCTGCCGGCGCTCGCGAGATCATTCGCTTTGACGGCATCGAGAGCTATGGTGAGCTGTACGTCAACGGTCAGTTTATCGGCATGACCAAGGGTTCGCGCCTGTCTGCCGAGTTCGACGTGACCGACGCGCTTGTCGAGGGCGACAACCTGTTTGCGGTCAAGGTCCTGCAGTACAGCGATGGCAGCTATATCGAGGACCAGGATATGTGGTGGGCCTCGGGCATCTTCCGCGATGTGTACCTTATGCAGCGTCCCGCCGCGCACCTGGTCGACTTTAGGTTCCGCACGCACCGCGAGGGCGATACCGCTCTGATTACGCTCGATACGGTTGCCGAGGGCTCTTCCCGCGTTGTGTTTACGCTCAGCGATGGCGAGAACGTGGTGGCTGCGGGCGAGTGCGTCGACGGCCATGCCGAGTGCGGTGTGACCGATGCCCACTTCTGGAATCCCGAGGACCCCTTCCTCTACGACCTTACGTTTGAGGTCTACGACGGTGACCAGGTCAGCGAGTACGTCCCGCATCGCCAGGGTCTTGCCGAGGTGACGGTCGAGGGCAATCATATCTACCTCAACGGCACTTACTTTAAGATGCATGGCGTCAACCGCCACGATCACGACGATCACAAGGGCCGCGCCGTGGGCCTCGATCGCATGCGCCGCGACCTGGAGCTCATGAAGCAGCACAACATCAACGCGGTGCGCACGTCCCACTACGCCAACGACCCGCGCTTTTACGAGCTGTGCGACGAGTATGGCATCATGCTGGTCGCCGAGACCGATATGGAGAGCCACGGCTTCGAGAATATCGGCAATATCGCCCTGGTCACCGACGACCCGGCATGGGAGCCGGCCTACGTCGACCGCATTGAGCGCCTGGTGATGCAGGAGCGCAATCACGCCTGCATCATTATGTGGTCGATGGGCAACGAGAGCGGCTATGGCTGCAACATCCGCGCGATGTACGCCAAGGCTCACGAGCTCGATGGTCGTCCGGTCCATTACGAGGAGGATCGCAACGCCGATACCGTCGACGTTATCTCTACCATGTACTCCCGCGTGTCGCAGATGAACGACTTTGGTGAGCATCCATTCCCCAAGCCGCGCATCAACTGCGAGTACGGTCACTCCATGGGCAACGGCCCCGGAGGCCTGTCCGAGTATCAGGAGGTCTTCGATCGCTGGGATTGCATCCAAGGCCAGTTTATCTGGGAATGGTGCGACCACGGTCTGGCTGCTGTGACCGAGGACGGCATTGCCTACGATATGTATGGCGGCGACAACGGCGATTACCCCAACAACAGCAACTTCTGCATCGATGGCATGGTGTTCCCCTGGCAGCAGCCGAGCCCGGGCCTTACCGAGTACGGCCAGGTCATCTGCCCGGTTCGCATGGCTTATGACGCCGAGGCGGGCGAGCTGACTGTCACCAACAAGCGCTGGTTTACCACCCTCGAGGATGTTTGCCTGTCGGCGGAGACCCTGGTGGACGGCGACGTGGTCTGCCGCAAGACGCTCATGCCCGGTGCGGTTGCCCCCGGCGAGTCCGTCCAGCTTCCGCTGGTGATTCGCGAGGCCGCGGTAGGCGAGACCCTGCTGACCGTGCGCGCCTACACCATGGCCGCTCACGTCTGGTGCGAGCCGATGTTCCAGCTGGGTGCAAGCCAGTTTGCCATCGCAAACCATCCGGCGCCGGCCATCGCCGCCCCAGCTCGTCCTGAGCTTACGGTCGAGGAGACCGAGCAGGAGATTCGCATTCACTCCCTCAACGGCGAGCTGACCTTCAGCAAGGTAAACGGCACCGTGAGCAAGTGGAAGGCATCCGGCCGTGACGTCATGGCCTCTGGTCCCCAGGTTGGTTTTTGGCATCCGCTCGTCGATAACCACGCTCAGGAGTACGACTCCCTGTGGAAGGATAACTTCATCGATGTAATGCAGACGTCCACCCGCAAGGTTTCTTGGAAGCAGGACGGCAATGCGGTCGTCGTTACCGTGAGCCAGCGTATCGCTCCTCCCGTCCGCGCGTTCGGCATGCGCGTCGAGCTCGTCTATACCGTGCTTCCGAGTGGCCGCGTCGACCTCAAGGTTTCCGGCGAGCCCTACGGCGACTATTCGGACATTATCCCGCGCATCGGCATCTCCTTCGAGGTTCCCGGTTGTGATCGTGCCGTCGAGTGGTATGGCCACGGCCCGGGCGAGAACTATCCGGACTCGCTGCGCGCCAACCCGGTCGGTCATTACCGCACTACGGTCGACGACATGTTCACGCCCTACGTTATGCCCCAGGACTGCGCCAACCGCGAGGGTACCCGCTGGGTCGCCCTGCGCTCCAGCCACGGTGACGGTCTGGTCGTGACGCGTCCGAGCGACGCCGCTTCCAATCCGTTCTCGTTCTCCGCATGGCCCTATAGCTGCGAGGCTATCGATAACGCCAAGCATGTCTACGATCTTGTCCCGGGCGAAACGGTTACGGTCAACATCAACGACCAGCTGCTCGGCCTTGGCTCGAACTCTTGGGGTTCCGAGGTGCTCGATTCCTATCGCACCCGTTTTGAGAGCTTCAGCTTTGAGGTGTCCCTGCGACCGCTGACGTCTGCCGATCTGGCTCAGGCGCTGGCACCCATTAAGGAGGCATAAGTCATGCATATCTTTAACTCGCGTGCCGATTTCGACGCCCAGATGAAGTCCGTCAAGAAGTGGATGCGTACCGGTCAGGCACTCGACGGCGTTGCCGACCTGCAGCACGATGTGGCGTACTCTATCGGCGACTCGCTGGTGTATTGGTGGGTGAACGCCCACGAGGCGGCTACTGCCGATCTGGTCGGTCACCGTCGCTACCATGCCGTGCTCGCCCCGCTCGACGGCAATCTGACCGTTGAGGTGGCTTCCAAGGCCGATCTTACCTGTACGCGCGCCTACAGCGATATCGATGATCGCGAGCGCTTTGAGGGTACGGGGGAGACCGTGACGATTCCCGCCGGCGGCGTTGCCGTCGTCGAAATTGACGAGGCCTACCGTGTCGTGGCCGATGCCGCGGATCCCCGCGTCGTGGTACTGCACGTGACAGTCGAAGGTTATTCCTTCCCCAACAAGTAGTATTCGTCCGCCTGGACGTTTGCTTCGCGCCGTTAAGGGGGATGGCTTTGTTGACTCCCTTTTCCCCATTCCCCTTAGCAGGTGCGCCGTCCGTGTTTGCACTTGCAGCTCGGACGGTTTTAGATGACATTTAACAGATGATTGGGAGGGCTTATGAGCTCTGAAAAACGAGGAACGATTGGTTCGTTCGCTCTGCTGGGCATGACGGTCGCCGCCGTGTTCGGTATCAAGAACATCATCAACAACAACGCGGCCATCGGCTTGGCAGCTGCGCCGTCGTTCTTCTTCGCCACGCTTTTGTACTTTGTCCCCTATACCCTGGTTACCGCCGAGTTCGTCGGCCTCAACAAGGACTCCGAGTCTGGCGTGTACGCATGGGTTAAGACCTCGATGGGTGGTCGCTGGGCGTTCCTGACGGCATTTAGCTACTGGTTTGTTAACCTGTTCTTCTTTGCGTCCGTCCTGCCCAACGTCATCATCTACGCGAGCTACGTGTTCTTTGGTGCCAACGCCGAGCTTTCGCAGCTGTGGATCACCATTATCGAGATCGTCGTCTTTGCTATCGCCACGTGGGTTTCGACCAAGGGCGCTAAGTGGATCGGCTCCATTTCCTCCTTCGGTTCGACCGCGGCTCTCGGCCTGACCGCCGTGTTCATCCTGCTGTCCCTGGCTGCTGCCTTTGGCGGCGTTGAGTTCGCTACGGCTCCTACTCCCGCTAACATGGCTCCCGACATGAGCAACTTCGCAACTGCGTGGGGCTTCTTCGGTACGCTTGCCTGGATCATCCAGGGCGTTGGCGGCGCTGAGTCTGTCGGCGTGTTCCTTAACGACCTTAAGGGTGGCGTCAAGGCCTTCGTGCGCACCGTCGTTATCGCCGGCCTGACCATCGGCCTTCTGTATGCAGGCGCTTCGCTGCTGGTTAACCTGTTCATCCCCGAGGGCGGCGTTGCCATCTCCACCGGTATCTTCGACGTATTCGGCGCTGTCTTTGCCCACTTTGGCATTCCCATGGAAGTGTCTACGCGCGCCATCGGCTTGATCCTTCTCGCCGCCACGCTGGGCTCCCTCATGATGTGGACCTCTGCTCCCATCAAGGTTTTCTTCACCGAGATCCCCAAGGGCGTCTTTGGTAGCAAGATCGTCGAGCTCAACGAGCACGGCATTCCCGCCCGCGCCGCTTGGCTGCAGTTCGCCATCGTCGTCCCCATCCTGATCATTCCGGCCCTGGGCTCCGGTAACCTCGACGACCTGCTCATGATCGTCACCAACATGACTGCTGCCACCGCTGCTGATTTTGCTTGCCTACTTTATGCTGCGCAAGAACTTCGACACCGCTCCCCGTGACTTCCGCATGGGCTCGCGTACCTTCGGTCTGGTCGTTGCTGCATTCCTGCTTGTGGTCTTCTGCTTCGTGCTTATCTGCGGCACCATTCCGCTCGATCAGCCGCTGTGGCTGACGCTGGTCTACAACGTTGGCGGCGTGGTTGTCTTCCTGGGCCTTGCCGTGATGTGGTACAACCGCTACATCAACCGCCTGCGCGAGACCGATCCCGAGGCCGCCGAGAACGAGCTTCACCCTTCCGTCCTCGATATGATGGAGTAGCGGCTAGGATTAATCTACGGCTGTGGAATAAATCGATTCCCTTTCCTAAGGAGGGGCCTTACGAGGCCCCTCCTTTTGTGTTTTGGGGCATGGTTTTGGACCCCGTGGTCAAAAAATGCTAAATATGAGTACTGTTGCAAAAGAGGTGTCATATTTTTCGGCCTGCTCTGAGCGAAAATGGGCTCAAAGTCGATTTATCTAACTCCCTTTAAGGTAGCGCACAGAGATGTGGTGTAAGAGGCGGGGCATGCCCCGCCTCTTACACCACATCTCTGTGCGCTACCTTCGAATCGCTCAAATTAGGCAATTTGCTCTCGATTTTGCTGCTACTAAATTGGTGACAGTACTCATATTTGCCACTTTTTGACCACGAGGTGTTCAGAGGAGCTCTCGAGAAGCATCTAACGGTACAATAGCTACCACGTGGCTGGGTTTTGCCGGCCGAATGTGCGATGCCGCGGGAGGGGACATGGTCGAGTTTACAAAGACGATTAAAGATCCGTTGGGACTACATGCCCGCCCGGTTGCGCTGCTCTATGACATCATTGCCAAGCATCGTAGCGACGTGTCAGTCAGCATCGGCGATCGCCACACGGATGGCCGCGATGTCATGGGACTCATGGCTCTCTACGGCGAGTGCGGCGAGGACATCATCTTTCGCGTTTCGGGCGTAGATGAGGCCTCCTGCGTTACGTCGATCAGAAACCTCTCGCTCTAACCTCAACAATGTGACAAAGGGGCAGTCCCCTCTGTTGCATCAATTGGTATGGCAAGGCGCCGCAAAGAGACAGTCTTTGCGGCGCCTTTGTTTCGTATAGGAAACTTTTTCGAAATCTGAATGGGGACCCTTTCCAAAAAGTTAACCACGTGTTAGTTTACTAAAGCGAACATAGGCGTGGTTAACTTTTACCGCGTCGATGTTGAGGACGAACTGACGTTAGGAGCCACTCATGTCTTGCGGACCGCAGATGCCGGCAATGCCGCTTTCGATGGTAAAAGCGGGCGAAACCGTGCGCGTGTCTCGTGTAAAGGGCAATGAGGATATGAAGCACCACCTCAAGGACCTCGGCTTTGTCGAAGGCAGCGAAATCCACGTGGTGAGCTCGAGTGGCGCCAATATCATCGTCACTGTGCTGGGCGCACGCTTTGGCATCGATTCCAAGGTCGCCATGCACATCATGACCGTCGGTTAGTTCGCAGCATTTGATAAAAACCGAAAGGGGGACAAGAGGATGAAGACGTTGGGTGACGTTAAGGTGGGCGAGAGCTCCACCATCGTCAAGCTTCACGGTGAGGGTGCGCTTCGCCGCCACCTTATGGACCTGGGGCTCATCAAGGGCACTTCGTTCAAGGTCGTGAAGGTTGCACCGCTCGGTGATCCGGTCGAGATCAACGTGCGCGGCTACGAGCTTTCCATCCGCAAGGAGGAGGCCGCCGTCGTCGAGGTTCAGTAAGGACTTGCGGCGCATATTTCTGCAGATAAAGTTAGGTTTTTCTAACTTAATGCAGCGTCTTTGAAGCACATTATCCAGCCTGCGCGGAGAAAGCAGCGCGGGCACACAAGGAAGAAGGATTGAATGGCGGATTCTCAGATCCATGTCGCGCTGGCGGGTAACCCCAACTGCGGCAAGACCACGCTTTTCAACCTGATCACCGGCGCCAACGGCTACGTTGGCAACTGGCCCGGCGTCACGGTTGAGAAAAAGGAAGCCAAGCTCCTAAGCGACAAGAACGTTACCATCACGGACCTCCCTGGCATCTACTCGCTTTCCCCCTACAGCCCCGAGGAGCAATGCTCGCGCGATTACCTCATGAGCGGCGAGCCCGATGTTGTCGTCCAAGTCGTCGATGCCACCAACCTCGAGCGCAACCTGTACCTGGCGCTTCAGGTTATCGAGACCGGCCTGCCCGTGGTCGTTGCCCTCAACATGGCCGACTTGGTCGAGAAGAACGGTGACAAGATCGACACCGACAAGCTGTCCAAGAAGCTCGGCTGCCCGGTCATGATGATCTCGGCTCTTAAGAACAAGGGTATCAAGGAGCTGTTCGAGCAGGTTAAGAAGTCCGCCGCTTCCAAGGGCCAGGTGCCGGAGCACAAGTTCGACTCCTCCATCGAGGACGTTCTGGACCACATCGAGAACAACCTTCCGGCGAGCGTTCCCGCCAACAAGCGCCGCTACTACGCGGTCAAGCTGTTTGAGCGCGACGCGGACGCCTGCAAGCTCATCAACCTCACTAAGGAGAAGGCTGCTCGCGTAGAGCAGCTGGTCGCCCAGTGCGAGCAGGATTGCGATGACGACGCCGAGTCCATCATCACCGGTGAGCGCTACGGCGTGATCGCGCACATCATCGACGAGTGCCTCACCAAGGCCCCGGCCAAGATGAGCACCTCCGAGAAGATCGACCGCGTGGTTACCAACCGTATTCTGGGCCTGCCGATCTTTGTCGTCATCATGTTCTGCGTGTACTACATCGCCGTTTCTACCTTGGGCGGCACGGTGACCGACTTCACCAACGACCAGCTCTTCGGCACCGACGGCTGGTATGTGCTCGGTCAGGGCCGCGACGCCTACGATGCAGCCGTCGAGGCTGCGGGCGACGATGCCGACTCGGTCGACCCGGCGCAGTACGGCCCCTATGTCCCGGGTATCACCACCGTGGTGCACGACGCCCTTGTGGCGGGCGGTACCGAGGACGGTGGCCTGGTCGATTCGCTGGTCTGCGACGGTATCGTGGCCGGCATCGGCGCCATCATGGGCTTTGTCCCGCAGATGTTCTTGCTGTTCGTGATGCTGTCCTTCCTGGAGGACTGCGGCTACATGGCCCGCGTCGCCTTCATCATGGACCGCGTGTTCCGCCGCTTTGGCCTGTCCGGTAAGTCCTTTATCCCCATGCTCGTGACCTCGGGCTGCGGCGTCCCCGGCGTCATGGCCACCAAGACTATCGAGAACGAGAAGGACCGCCGCATGACGGTCATGACCACCACGTTTATTCCCTGTGGTGCCAAGCTGCCGATCATCGCCCTGCTCATGGGTTCCATCATCGGCGATTCTTCCACCACCGCCGCGTGGATCAGTCCGCTCTTCTACTTCCTGGGCGTCTTTGCCGTCGTCGCCTCGGGCCTCATGCTCAAAAAGACCAAGCTCTTCGCCGGTCGCCCGACGCCGTTCGTTATGGAGCTTCCTGCCTACCACTTCCCGGCGATCCGCTCTTGGGCGCTGCACGTGTGGGAGCGCTGCTGGGCCTTTATCAAGAAGGCCGGCACGGTCATCTTCGCGTCCACTGTCGTGGTTTGGTTCCTGTCCAACTTTGGTAGCTACAATGGTTCCTTTGGCTACCTGCCCGCGATGGACGGCATCTCCGAGGAGTTCATGGACTACTCCGTGCTTGCCATGCTCGGCAACCTGGTCTCCTGGATCTTCGCCCCGCTTGGCTTTAGCACCTGGCAGGCAACAGCGCTGTCCGTCTCGGGCCTTGTCGCCAAGGAGAACGTCGTCGCCACCGCCGGCTCGCTGCTGTCCGTGGCTGATGCCGCCGAGACCGACCCGAGCCTGTGGACCGCGTTTGCCGGCATGTTCCCCACCATGGGCGCTTGCGTCGCCTTTGGCGCGTTCAACCTGCTGTGCGCTCCGTGCTTTGCTGCCATGGGTGCCATCCGCAACCAGATGGATTCCGGCAAGTGGTTCGCGATTGCCATCGGCTACGAGTGCGCCTTCGCTTGGGTGATCGGCCTGTTCATCAACCAGTTCTACAACCTACTTGTCCTTGGCCAGTTTGGTATTTGGACGGTTGTAGCCATCGTTCTGCTGGTTGCGATGCTCTTCCAGATCTTCCGTCCCATGCCCAAACATGCATGGACCGACGAGGATGAGACCAACACTGCTTCCACCGCAGTTTCCGCTTAAGTCCGAATAAGGATTAACCCCTTTCCGAAAGCCCGGGTGTCCCAGCGACACTCGGGCTTTTTGGTAGGGGAGATGTGGCGTTTCCGCAGATAAAACCGGCCAAAATAAACCTGTCCCTTTTTGGTAGGTGGAGAATGGGGTAAAGTAAGTGTTGGTTAACTAGAGGAGGCTTGCTATGGCACCTATCGATATTGTTGTACTGGCTGTTATCGGCGTTGCGTTTGTCGCCGTGTGCGTGCGCATCTACCGCAAGGGCACCTGCGCCGACTGCGCTCAGGGTGGCGTTTGCACGGGGCATTGCTCCAACAAAAAGACGTGCGCTGCACTTAAGGGCGTAGACAAAATCGCCGAAGACTTGGGTCGCGGTATCAAATAAGGTCCGGACATCCAAGCGCTCCGCGGGCATCCGTTCGCGGGGCGCTTTGTGCATTTGAGGGAGAGCACGGCGAGTCGAAGAGTATTTTTGGGGTATCGTTAACTGGACTATTAATTGGCAACTTATCTATAACGGAGTAACCGCATGAGCGCTCGCGTAACCATGAAGGACATAGCCGCCGAGCTTGGCGTTTCCATCAATACCGTGCACAAAGCCCTGACGGGAAAGGCCGGCGTGAGCGAATCCGTGCGCGCCAAGGTGAACGCTAAGGCCGAGGCCATGGGCTATCACCGCAACACAAGTGCCTCAAGCCTGCGCCGCAAGGATATCAATCTGGTGTTTTGCCTGCCCCGCGCATCGCGCGAGGGAGCGTACTTTTTCCGTTACCTGTGGGAAGGCTGCAATCGCTTTGAACAGGAGGTCATCGACCGGGGCATTACGGTTGAGCGCGTTGAATTTGGCGTGGGCGGCTACGCTGATGCACTCGAGCAAATCGACGAGCGTCTGCAGGTGGGCGAGAAGATTGATGGCTTGCTCGCCTATGCGCCGGGCGACGATCGTGCGACTGAGCTTTTGGGGCAGATCGCCGAGGCGGGCGTGACGATTGAGCTTGTCGACGGCGACCGTCCGCATTTGAATCGTTTGGGTGCGAGCTTGGCCGATTATTCGACGGCAGGCAGCCTTATGGCCGAGCAGGCGGCAAACCTGGTCCATGCTTCTGGGGCCGACGCCCGCGTGCTCCTTTTGACAGGCGACCCATATACCGATTCGCACTATCTAACCGCCCGCGCCTTCCATAATTACCTGCGCGAACGTGATATTCCATGGCAGGTTGAGGATCTTGCAGGTGCCCATGCGCAAGTCAAACAACTCGAGCATGAGCTCGAAAAGCGCTTGAGTGCGCCGGACGCCCCTGAACTTATCTGTAGCGTTTTTGCCGTTGGTTCCGAAGTGGTTGCCGACGCGCTCGTCTCGACCGGCAAGGCCGGTCAGGTCATGGTGATCGGCAACGACCTGTTTCCCGAAAGTGCTCTGGCCTTGCGCCGCGGTATCTTTACCAATATTGTCTATAAGGACCCGACGAGCCTGGCGTATCGCGGCGCTAAGACGCTGGGCGATTATCTGCTGTGGGGAAGGACCCCGACGGTGCCCGTCCAGAAGGGTGCCGTCGAGATGGTATTTGCCAGCAATGTCGACCGCTACTGCGAACTTGCGGGTATTTAGCCGATTGAGCAGGTACCCCCTCTTGCGACGTGCATTTTTGGGAGTATTCAGCATTGGCATGCCCTGAATGAGGTGCAGAACGACTGTTTTAAGTGCCCCCGATGGCGTAATTTGCCATCGGGGGCACTTTTTATGCCGATCGGGCGCTATCTGCGTTCCAAATAGGACGCTGAGGATGGCGCACGGCGCGCTCCAATGCTGAATACTCCCAAAAATGCACGTCGGGACATGACCCACCTGAGCAAAAGCGCTCAAGTTCGGTGTTCGGGGACGCCAAACAGTCCGCAATACATGCAAGTCACATCTCCAGCAACCGTTGAACGGGCAAAATCTACCGTTCACCCCGTGGTGGTTAGGTGAACGTTCACCTTTTGAGGTGCAATGGATTAGTATAGTGAACGTTCACCTAAAGGATAACGAGCGCGCCGTGCGCCCGCGTTGCCAGCAAAGGGGCTGTTTGATGAAAAACTTTATGGACGATCAGGATTTCCTGCTGAGCACTAAGACCGGCGAGGAGCTGTTCCACAACTTTGCCGAGGGCATGCCCATCGTCGACTATCACTGCCACATTTCTCCCAAGGAGATTTGGGAGGACAAGCGTTTCGAGAACATCACCGAGGTTTGGCTGGGCGGCGACCACTACAAGTGGCGCCTGATGCGTGCCAACGGCGTCGACGAGCGTTTTATCACTGGCGACGCCCCTGCTCGCGAGAAGTTCCAAAAGTGGGCCGAGACCCTGGGTCGCTGCGTTGGCAACCCCGTCTTTGAGTGGAGCCACCTGGAGCTTAAGCGCTACTTTGGCTACGAGGGCGTCCTCAACGGCAAGACTGCCCAGGAGGTCTGGGACCTTGCCAACACCAAGCTCGCTGAGGCCAGTTTCACCTGCCGCAACCTGATCAAGCAGTCCAACGTCCGCATGATCTGCACTACCGACGACCCCGCCGACAGCTTTGAGTGGCACAAGAAGATTGCCGCCGACGACAGCTTTGACGTTCAGGTCGTTCCCGCCATGCGCCCCGATGCCGCCCTGCGCATCGAGCGCGGCCAGGAGTTTGCCGACTACTGCAAGCACCTTTCCGAGGTTGCCGGCGTTGAGGTCAGCGACTTTGAGGGCATGAAGGCTGCCATTTCCAAGCGCTACGACGTTGCTCACGAGCTGGGCTGCCGCGCCTCTGACCACGCACTCGACTACGTTATGTACGTCCCGGCTACCGCCGACGAGATCGAGGCTATCTTTGCCAAGGGTCTGGCTGCCGAGCCGCTTACCGAGGAAGAGGTCCTCAAGTACAAGACTGCCTTTATGCAGTTCGTTGCCGGCGAGTATGTCCGTCTGGGCTGGGCCATGCAGCTGCACTTTGGCTGCAAGCGCGATAACAACCGCGCCATGTTCGCCAAACTCGGTCCCGACACCGGCTACGACTGCATCTCCAACTACACGCCGTCCGACCAGCTCGCCGATTTCCTCAACTCCATCCAGGAGACCTGCGGCCTGCCCAAGACCATCCTGTACAGCCTGAACCCCATCGATAACACCATGATCGATACCGTCATGGGTTGCTTCCAGGAGGCTCCGACTGCCGGTAAGATCCAGAACGGCTCCGCCTGGTGGTTCAACGACAACGAGGTCGGCATGCGCGAGCAGCTTACGGCTCTGGCTAACGAGGGCGTGCTGGGCAACTTTGTGGGCATGCTTACCGACTCCCGCTCTTTCCTGTCCTATCCGCGCCACGAGTACTTCCGTCGCGTGCTGTGCAGCGTGATCGGCGAGTGGGTCGAGCAGGGCAAGTACCCGGCCGACATGGAGCTGCTGGGCAGTATCGTGCGCGACATCAGCTACAACAATGCGGTCCGCTACTTTGGCTTTGACCTGGACACCGTCGAGGCCTAAGCCCGCATCGAATCACATCGAACCCTGGGCGCTGTTGCCACACGCGGAGCCCCGTTTTGCTTGCACGCTAACAGACATCTAAGGAGACACATAGATGGAGAACATCAGCTACGATGCGCTCGAGAAGATCGGCTACAAGGGCTATTTGCTGCCCAAGGATGCTCCCGAGAAGGTTCTGCAGTTTGGCGAGGGCAATTTCCTGCGCGCCTTCGTCGACCGCTTCTTTGACATGGGCAACGAGGCCACCGGCTGGAACGGCAAGGTCGTCATGGTGCAGCCCATCAGCGGTGCCTTTGGCTTTGCCGACGGTATCAATGCCCAGGACGATCTGTACACCGTGCTGGTGCGCGGCAAGGAGAACGGCAACACGGTTGACGAGTCCCGCGTGATCAGCGCCTGCAGCCGCTGCCTTAACCCGTATCGTGAGGACGACTACCGTGCCATGATGGAGGTCGCTGTCTCCGACGACCTAGAGATCATCGTCTCCAACACCACCGAGGCCGGTATCGCCTATGACCCGTCCTGCAAGGCCGACGACATGCCACCCGCGAGCTTCCCCGCCAAGCTTGCCCAGGTGCTCCACACCCGCTGGGCTGCCGGTAAGCCGGGCGTCATCGTCCTCGCCTGCGAGCTCATCGATCACAACGGCGAGGAGCTGCTGCGCATCATGAACCAGTATGTGAGCGACTGGGGCTGGGAGGACGAGTTTGCGCAGTGGATGGCTAACGACTGCACCGTCTGCACCACGCTCGTCGACACCATCGTACCAGGCCGTATCCGCGACGCATCCGAGGCCGCCGCGGTGGCTGAGCGTCTGGGCTACGAGGATCCCTTCCTGGCCGTGCGCGAGCCCTTCCAGATGTGGGGTATCCAGGGTGACGAGTCGCTCAAGGAGCGTCTGCCCTTCGTGAAGGCCGGTCTGCCGGGTGTCTTTGTGACCCCCGACGTCACCCCGTACAAAAAGCGCAAGGTCCGCATCCTCAACGGTGCCCACACCGCCTTTGTTCCGGGTTCCTGGGTTGCCGGCTTTGATATCGTGCGCGATTGCATGCACGACGAGACCGTCCGCGGCTTCATGAACACCATGCTCTACGACGAGGTTATCCCGACGCTCGCCACCGACCTGGATGTCGAGGACTGCAAGGCCTTTGCCGCCGCTGTCGAGAACCGCTTCGACAACCCGTTTATCGACCACGCGCTGCTCTCCATTTGCCTCAACTCCACGGCTAAGTGGCGCGCCCGTGACCTGCCCACGCTCAAGGACTACGTTGCCGAGACCGGCAACCTGCCCAAGTGCCTGGCGACGAGCCTCGCTACGCTCATCTCCTTCTACACGCAGGAGCTCGTGTCCCGCGAGGGCGACGGCCTGCACCTGCGTCGCTCCGACGGCACCGAGTACACCGCTCAGGACGACGCCTTCGTGCTCGACTTCTACGCCGCCCATGCCGGCGCCGACGATGCCCAGCTGGTGCACGACGTGCTTACCAACGAGCAGATGTGGGGCGAGGACCTTACGCAGATCGCAGGTCTTGAGGAGTTTGTCGTCAGCGCGCTCGCCGTCGTGCGTGCCGAGGGCGCCAAGCAGGCCTTCGCCAACGCTCAGGCGTAAATTTCCGGCGCAGACGCGGGCGCGGGACGGCGTGCCCGCGTCTCGACTTCTGCTCAACCTGTAGGGTTAGGACCATTTGCAATGAACACTATCCAGATCAATCCGGCCGACAACGTGATCGTCGCGCTGTCGCCGCTTGCCAAGGGCACCGCCGTCGCGGTTCCCGGGGTGGGCGAGGTCGTGGCCGCGGAGGATATTCCGCAGGGTCATAAGATGGCCGTGCGCTCGATTGCCGCGGGGGAGGACGTCATCAAGTACGGCCTTCCTATCGGCCATGTGACGGGCGATGTCCAGCCCGGTCAGTGGCTTCATACACATAATGTCAAGACCAACCTTTCGGGCGAGGTCGAGTACACCTACAACCCCACACATCCGGTCGTTGAGCCGGTTGAGCCCGAGACCTTTATGGGGTTCCGCCGCGCCGACGGTCGTGCCGCGACGCGTAATGAGTTGTGGATCATCCCCACGGTCGGCTGTGTCAACGAAGTCGCCCGTGCCATGTGTGAGCAGGCCCAGGATCTGGTCGATGGCTCGCTGGAGGGTGTTTACTACTTCCCGCATCCCTTTGGCTGCTCGCAGACCGGCGCCGACCATGCCCAGACGCGTCGTCTGCTGGTGGCGCTCTCGCGTCATCCTAATGCGGCCGGCGTGCTATTCCTGTCGCTCGGTTGCGAGAACTGCACGCACCAGCAGGTGCTCGACGAGCTCGGTGACTTCGATCACGAGCGCGTTCGCTTTCTCACCTGCCAGGATGTAGCCGACGAGCAAATCGAGGGCCACAAGATTCTGGCCGAGCTGGCTGACCTGGCCAAGCAAGCCAAGCGTGAGCTCATTTTGGCCTCCGAGCTGGTTATTGGTCTTAAGTGCGGCGGCTCCGACGGTCTTTCGGGCATTACCGCCAACCCCACGATCGGTCGCGTGAGCGATATGGTTGTCGCCCGCGGCGGCACGTCGGTGCTTACCGAGGTGCCCGAGATGTTTGGCGCGGAAAGCATCCTGCTCGATCGCTGCGAGAACGAGCAGGTCTTTAACGCCGCCTCCGACATGCTCAATGGCTTTAAGGACTACTTTATTAGCCACGGCGAGGTCGTCTATGAGAATCCGAGTCCTGGCAACAAGGACGGCGGTATTACCACGCTCGAGGACAAGAGCTGCGGCTGCGTGCAAAAAGGCGGATCTGCCCCCATCGTCGACGTGCTGCCGTATGCCGGCCGGGCAACTAAACACGGCCTGAACATGCTGTGCGGTCCGGGCAACGACATGGTATCCACCACGGCGTTGACGGCTGCCGGCTGCCACGTGATTCTGTTCTCGACCGGCCGCGGCACACCGTTTGGCGCGCCGGCGCCTACGCTCAAGGTGTTCACCAATCAGCGTCTGTGCGACCACAAGGCCAATTGGATGGACTTTAACGCCGGCGTGATTGCCACGGGTGAGCGCACGCTCGACGAGGCCGCCCGCGATTTGTACCAGCTGGTGCTACAGACGGCGAGCGGTAAGCTCACGAGTGCCGAGCGCCGTGGCTGTCACGAGATCAGTATCTGGAAGGACGGCGTCTGCTTGTAGCGGCAAGTGCGCCCAAGCATAGCGCGATGTCATCGGCCCCGTCGGGAGTGTTCCCGGCGGGGCTTTTTCGTTTCGTGGTTAAGTGAATATGTTGGAAAATCTGATAAACGTTCACCTATCTCATGGCTGTCCAGCATGGCACCATTACCAGCAGAAAATAGGTGTGAGGATCTCAATTGTGTCCGTTCAGCGGTAAAAATCGACCGTTCAAGGATATTATTCAAGTGAACGTTCACCTGTCGTAAGCAATCGCGCATAATCTAACTAAACGTTCACCCTGAACGCTGGGCAGACAGATGTCAGTGTGGACTCCAATGTCTTGCTGCAAGACAATCGAGAAAAGAGAGGGAGCTCGATGACTAATAAGATCGGAAAAAAGCGTAAGATCACATTCTGGACGCGCTTGGGCTTTGGTATGGGCGGTATGCTCAATTCCGGTGCCCTGACCTTTACGCACAGCTACATGGTGCTGTTCCTGTCCACGGAGTGTGGCCTGTCCGCAGGCGAGGCTGCACTGATCAGCTCGTTTGCCATCTATGTCAACGCCATTCTTTGCCCGCTGATGGGCTTTGTGGCCGATAACTTCTATGCCACCAAGATTGGCCGCATCTTTGGTCGTCGTCGTTTCTGGATCTTGCTGGCCATCCCGATGATGATCGCCGAGCCGCTCATCTTCGTGGCTACGCCGTTTGGCTTCCCGTACTACTTTGTGCTGTACCTGATCTACAACGTCGCGTACACGTTCTGCACCGCCAACCTGTCGCCGCTTACCATCGAGATGACCGACGACTTTAAGGAGCGTACGTACCTCACCGGCTACAAGCATCTCTTTGGTAACGCCGCCGGCTTCCTGATGGCTGCACTTGTGGGCTTCGGCTTTGGCACCTTCGGCGAGACCAACCCGTTCAGCTACTTCATCATCGCTACGGTCAACGCTTCGGTCATGGCAATCTCGCTGCTTTGTGTGTACCTGTCCACGTGGGAGCACACCCCCGAGGAGGTCGCTCAGGAGAAGATCGAGAGCGTCGGCGAGGGTATCAAGAAGTTCTTCATCGACGTTATCTCCACCTTCCGCAACAAGTCCTTCCGCAAGGTCCTGTACGCACAGGTCTCCACGAAGCTCGCTGCTGCCTGCTGGTCTGCCTGCCTGTCCTTCTTCATCGTCTACTGCCTGCAGATTCCTAAGTCCTACGAGTCCGTGATGGAGATGCCTGGCAAGGTCGTCGCTATCGTCTGCACTGCCATCTGGGTCGCCCTCATGGCCAAGAAGGGCTTCCACAAGTCTTGGTACCTCGCAAATGTCGGTTGCGCTGCGTGCATCATTGCCTACAACTACTTCGCCTTTGGTCAGATCAACGGCACCTCCACGGTCGCCATCGCCATGATCGCCTACCCCATCATCTTCGCCATCTGGAAGTTCTTCTACGTCGGCTCCCAGTACCTGCCCGATGTTCTGCTCAACTACATCCCCGATGTCGATGAGCTCATCACCCTGCGTCGTCGCGAGGGCATCTACAGCTCCGCGCAGCAGCTCTGCCAGCAGATCGCCCAGGCTATCGCCGTCAACGTGTGGGCTATCGTCCTTGCTGCCTCCGGCTTCATTCAGACCGCCGGCAATAGCGACGCCGTGACCCAGCCCGCTACCGTGCCTCTGTATATCTGCGGCTACATGATCATCGGCTGCGCCGGCTTCTTCCTGCTTGCGGCCGTCCTTGCCCGCGGCATCAAGATCGACAAGGAGCAGTGCGACGTCCTTTGCGACGAGATTCACCGAGTCAAGGAGGGTGGCAAGATGGCCGACGTCAAGCCCGAGGTCAAGGCGCTTTGCGAGGAGCTCTCCGGCTTTAAGTACGAGGACTGCTTTGCCCACAACAACGTTGGCTTCCAGGACGGTAGCGTAACTCCCGCCGAGTAAGGCCGACATATCGTCCAAATCACAGGGCCGTGCCACCGGAATTCCGCCGGCAGGCACGGCCCTTTTTCAACAGCGTACAATTTGCCTTTAGAGCATCTTTTTGAGGGAGAAATCCATGGAGACGAACGTTATCTGGCGCAACGCCCGCGCGGCCGTGATCGAGCTTGACGACGGCGGCTACTTTACCTGTGCCGATACGTGGGAGATCTTTGTCAACGACGAGCCCGCCGGTACCACGAATACGGTCGAGACCTATGTCGACGGCCTGACCCCCGGCAAGCGCAACCTGGTTCGTTTTGTTTGTGGCGAGCGTGAGCTGAGCGTAGGTGTCACCACGCCGGCTGAGCCTTTTACCATCAACGTTCGCGACTGTGGCGCCAAGGGCGATGCCGAGCATGATGACACCACCAACATCCAGGCTGCCATCATGGCCTGTCCCAAGGACGGGCGCGTGCTGATTCCCGCCGGCAGCTATCGTATCAAGTCCCTCTTCCTTAAGAGCAATATCAACATCGAGCTCGCCGAGGGAGCGGTGCTGCTGGCTCGCCACGATCGTGCGGCGCTTGCCTACATCCCCGGTACGGTCACGGGCGACGAGGGTGCTGGGTATGCTGGCACCGATATGCTGCCCCTGGGCCGCTGGGAGGGCGAGAGCTTCTCGACCTACTGCTCTACCTTTACGGGTCTGAGCGTGCACGACGTGTGCATCTATGGTCGCGGCGCGATCGACGGTCAGACTGATTTTGCCGAGGACAACTGGTGGAACAAGGACTTTAAGAACATCTTCCGTCCTGAGGAGGGCCGCGAGGTCGCCCGCCCGCGCATGATTTTCCTGTCCGAGTGCCAAAACGTGAGCTTGGCCGGCTTCACCGTCCGCAACAGCCCGGCGTGGAACATCCACCCCATCCTGTGCGAGCACGTCGATGCGCTCTGCCTGTCCATCGAGGGCCCCAAGAACTCCCACAACACCGACGGTTTCGATCCCGAGAGCTGCGGCTTTGTCCGCATCCTTGGCTGTCAGTTCTCGGTGGGCGACGACTGCATCGCCATCAAGAGCGGCAAGCTGGGCATTGAGCCCGAGCTTCGTCCCGCCACGCACGACGTGCTGATCTCTCACTGCTACATGCACGATGGTCACGGCGCCGTGGTCCTGGGTTCAGAGGCTGCCGGCGGCATCAAGGACCTTACCGTGAGCAAGTGCCTCTTTGAGCGCACCGACCGCGGCCTGCGCGTCAAGACCCGCCGCGGGCGCGGCAAGGATGCCGTCAACGAGGGCATTACCTTTGAGCACATTCGCATGGACGAGGTGCTCACGCCCTTCGTGGTCAACTCCTTCTACTTCTGCGACAAGGACGGCAAGACCGATTACGTGCAGTCTCGCGAGACGCTGCCTGTCGACGACCGTACGCCCGGCTTTGGCGCCACGACGTTTTGCGATATCGAGGCCACCAACTGCCACGCTGCCGCCGCCTACATCACGGGCTTGCCCGAGAGTAAGGTGACGCGCCTGACGTTCCAGGATGTCCATGTGACCTTTGCGGCAGATGCCGAGCCCTTTGTGCCTGCAATGGCCTGCGGCGTGGAGCCCATGGCGCGCCAGGGCATCATCGCGCAGAACGTGAAAGTCCTCGACCTGCAAAATGTGGTGATCGAGGGTCAGGATGGCGACGAGCTGCAGCTCGAGAACGTCGATAAGATTGTCCGTTCCTAGCTGGAATTGATGACCGGGGCCGCATTGCCGAAAAAATCGGCTATGCGGCCCTTGTGCCATGCGGCCGCGCTACGCATCATAACGAGAAGGTATACATGCTCAATAAAACGATTTGTGTCGGGGTCGATGGCTCGGATGCCGCGATCTCGTCCTATATTTTTGCTCCCACCGAGGATGCTTATGCCCTGGAACCCCGACCTGCAGTTTTGATTGTGCCGGGTGGGGGCTACGATCATATTTCGCCTCGCGAGGGCGAGCCGGTGGCGCTACGCTTACTTGCGATGGGGTATCAGGCTTTTGTTCTGGACTACTCGGTTGCGCCCGCCGCCTATCCGCTTGCATTGCAAGAACTTGCGCGGGCGGTCGATACCGTGCGAAGTCATGCGACGGAGTTTTGCGTCGATCCCAATCGAATTACGGTCATGGGTTTTTCGGCGGGTGGACACCTGGTTGGCTTGCTCGGGGCGCTTTGGGACAAACCTTGGCTTGCAGAGTCGATCGCGACATCGCCTGAGTCGATTCGGCCTGACGCACTTTGCTTGGGCTATCCGGTCGTAAGCTCGGGGGCCTATGCCCATCGTGGCTCGTTTGAACACCTAACGGGTGCCGATGACGTTTTGGCTCAAAAGTTGTCGATCGAGAACATGGTGGGCGAAGGTTTTCCCCGTACGTTCTTATGGCATACCGCCGAGGATGCATCGGTGCCAGTCCAAAATAGCCTTTTGCTTGCGCAGGCGCTTGCCGATCACGGGATTGGCTTTAGCTTACATATTTTTCCGCATGGAAAGCGCGGAGCATCGCTCGCCACGGCCCAAACGGCATTTAAGGGTTGCGCCGAGCATATTCAGCCACAGGTTCAGGGCTGGCCTGAGCAGTTTGCCGCCTGGGAGCGTGATGGACGATGAACGAAAGTATCAATGAGCTGCGTGTTTCGAGGGCTGCGTCAGGAGCGTATCCAACGATTTCTGATGCCTTGGCGGCAACCGATCAACTCTATCCGGACGCCGAGCAGGCGGTGACGATCCATATTGATCCGGGTGAGTACCGCGAGCGGGTCGAGATCCATCGGCCGCATGTGACGTTGGCGGGCGAGACGGCTGACAGCGTGCGCATCGTGGGCAGCCTGGGTGCCAAGATGCCCTCGGAGGACGGCTCGGGTGTCGACGGTACGCTCGGCACGTTTAGGACCTATACCGTTTTAGTCGATGCCGACGACGTGCGGCTCGAGAACCTCACAATCGTCAACGATGCCGGCGACGGTCGCGAGGTGGGGCAGGCGATTGCCCTGTACGCCGACGGCGACCGTTTGGTGGTCGACGCCTGTTGCATTACGGGGCGCCAGGACACGCTGTTTTTGGGCCCGTTGCCCCCGCGCGAAGTCAAACCGGGCGGATTCATTGGGCCCAAGCAGTTTGCGCCGCGTCGGGTGGGCCGTCAGTATTTTCGACGCTGCCGGATTGAGGGCGACGTCGACTTTATCTTTGGCGGCGCGTGTGCCTATTTTGAGGGGTGCGAGATCCGCTCGCTCAACCGCAATATGGACGTGAACGGTTACGTGACGGCGGCATCGACGCCCGAGGGAGAGCCATATGGCTTCGTGTTCCACGGCTGCTCGTTTACAGCCGCGCAAGACGTGGCACCGGATTCGGTCTATTTGGGTCGTCCTTGGCGTGAGTGGGCCCAGACCGTGCTGATCGATTGCTGGCTGGGACAGCATATCAAGCGCGAAGGTTGGTGGGATTGGGCTAAGCCGGCGGCGCACGAGAGGGCGCACTACGCTGGTGCAAGCCTACATGGCCCGGCGAGTGATGCCGAAAACTGGGTGCCATGGGCGCACGAGCTCGATGCGACAGCCACTACCCGATACGCCCGCGAACAGGTGCTTTCCGGTGCGGACGGCTGGGACCCCGAAGGTGGCCCGGGCGACGCTGCGGAGACCGACAGTCTTTCCGATAACGGTCGCACGGTGCATATCGACACCTATTACGAAGACGAACTGGCGTTTCGTGAGCGCCTTAAGCGTGAGGGCCGCTCCGCCGCATTTAAGGGCACGACGCCCGAAGACTTTGAGGCATGGCAGATTGCGACGAGGGTTCGGCTGTTTGACCTGTTGGGCCTATCGATTATGGATCGCGTGTCGATTGAGGCGCGCGAGCTCGATCGGGTGCAGATTGCCGGCGGTATCGTGCGCACCCATGCGATGCTGCAGGTGGAGCGCGACGTTTGGATGCCGTTCTACCTGCTCGAGCCGCAGTCGCCTAAGCTCGATGCGCGCGGCCGCAAGTGTTGCTATGTCTGCCCGCATGGCCATCAGGGAGCAGGCGCCGCAAGTGTTGCGGGCGTGACGGGCGTGCCGGCGGTCGATGATGCTGTGCGTAAGTTCAATTACGACTACGGTCTACGTTTGGCGCGTATGGGTTACGTGACCGTCTGCCCCGACGCACGCGGTTGGGGATACCGTCGTGACTGGAAGGGTCAGGGCGATGACGAGAACAGCTTTCTGCGCGGCACGTGCCTAAACCAGGCACGTATGGCCGAGCCACTGGGTCTTACGGTCGCGGGCCTCAACGTCTGGGACAACATGCGCTTGATTGATTACCTGGCGACACGCGGCGATATTGCCATGGATGACCTGGGTTGCTTTGGTTTTTCGGGTGGCGGCTACATGACGTTGTACCTGGCCGCACTCGACCCGCGTGTGCGCAAGGCGTTTGTCTCGGGCTATCTGTACGGTGTCGCTGATTCACTGCTGCACCTCAATGGCAATTGCAGCTGCAACTACACACCCGGACTTTGGCGCTTACTCGACATGGGCGATATTGCCTCGCTTATTGCGCCGCGCCCGTTGTTAGTGCAGAGCTGCGAAGAAGATCATCTGAACGGTTCGCGCGGGCTGAAAAATGTCGATGAACAGCTCAAGATCGTGCGCGATGCCTACAAGTTGCTGGGCCGCAGAGATGCTCTGCGGCACGAGGTGTGTCCGGGTGGACACCATCTGGGAGTGACACATCTTGTCGAGGATATCGAATGGCTCGATTCGCACGTTGCGAAATGCGACCGTGCATAGCCCCTTGGCATGCTGCAAATAACGGTACGTACCTGTATGGCCGCCAATGGGCGGATGAGGAGAAGATTATGGAAACGAAGAACTTGAGTGAATCGACCATTTGCTGCTTTGGCGATTCGACCACATGGGGGGATAACGGATGCGGCGCAGGCGGCAACGACATCTCTTGGACTTCGCATCTGGGCGCGTTGCTGGGAGGTGCAGTCGTCGAGAACTTTGGCATCAAGGGTTCGCGTATCGCCATCAAGGCCGACCGTACCGATTCATTTGTCGAGCGCTTGGACGGCATCGACGATGCGGCCGATGTCTATGTTGTCTTTGGCGGCGTTAACGACTTTAGCCGCAACGTGCCGCTTGGCGAGTTGGGCAGCACCGATGTGCATGAGTTCTATGGTGCGGTCGACTATCTGATCCGAACCATCACGGCGCGCTCACCTCAGGCAAAGCTCGTGTTTATGACGCCATGCAAGACGAGTGGTAAGCACGAGAAGGATATCCCGGCAAGCGATGAGGCGAACCATTTGGGTCTGACGCAAGACGCCTACGTGCGAGCGATGCTGGAGGTCTGTGACCGTTACTCCGTTCCGGTGATTGACCTGTATGCGCAAAGCGGCATCAGCCCGTT
>CABTWP010000014.1 GCA_902488525.1 uncultured Collinsella sp. | reverse complement strand
GCACTTCGTGCGGCGAGGGCTTCTTGCGTCCTGCGGAGTGCGCCGGGAGGGAACTTGTTCTCTGCCCTGCGGGTTCGGCGATGTCACAACGGGCAATGATTAATCTGAATAAAGATGGTGCGCGGCCTTTTAGGCTGCGCTTTTGCTTTGCTTCGCGCCATGTGGGGGCGGTGGCGACGTGCATTTTTGCGAGTATTCTGTAGTCGAAGGTCCCTGCATACCGATCTCGGGCAAAAAATCGGGAGTTCTCGATGTTTTCTACGAATGATGGGCGGGGTTATGGGCTGGCAGCGTTTGATTTGCAGGGATATTCGCGGTCTTTGGCATTTATCGTGGCGCCCGAAGCTCTTGGTTATGTTGAATACTCCTAAAAATGCACGACGCTTAGAGGGGGACCTTCGCGAAAAAGGAAACCGCCCCGTCGAAGTATGCATTCGACGGGGCGGTTTATGCATTTGGCCGATTAAGGATGCGCTGTCAAACTACTAGAACTTGACGGTCGGGGCCTGGCGGGCTGCTTCGGCGGCCTCGAAGCCCTGGCGCTCCTTAAACTGGAAGATGCCGGCAAAGATGACAGCCGGGAACGTCTGAATGGCGTTGTTGTAGCTGAGTACGCAATCGTTGTAGCTCTGGCGTGCATAGCTAATCTTGTTCTCGGTATCCTCGAGCGATGCCTGCAGCTGCGTAAAGTTGGTGTTTGCCTTAAGATCGGGATAGGCCTCGGCTACGGCGAAGAGCTGACGCAGCGCACCGGTCAGCACGTTGTCGGCTTCCATCTTGGCTTCGGGCGTGGTGGCCTTGACGGCGGTGTTACGCGCGCTGATCACGGCGGAGAGCGTCTCCTGCTCGTGCTTGGCGTAGCCCTTGACGGTCTCGACCAGGTTGGGGATCAGGTCGTTGCGACGCTGCAGCTGCGTATCGATGTTCTGCCAGGCGTTATCGATGCGGTTACGCTTGGTGACCATGTTGTTGTAGATGCCGGCGATGGCGCAGGCAATCACAATGACAACAACGATGCCGATGATGACGGGAAGCATGATGTCTCCGTTTCGAATGGCCGCGGCGGCATGCGCCAGCTGCCGTTGGTATAACGCTACTAGTATACCCGCAACGTTTTGTCGTGCCGAACTTTCCGGTAAGCGTTGTGTTTTCGGCGGGGTTGGCACCGGGGCAAAGCGCGCGAGGTACAGGTGTAAGATATGCGACAGATTGACGAGTGTTGTCTTTGCCCTGAGGATGGCGATACCAGTGGACCTTCGCATCAAGAAAACCTACCGCGCCCTGTTCGATGCCTTTACCGAGCTTCTCGAGGAGCATCGTTTTGAGGACCTGACGGTTGCCATGCTGTGCGACCGCGCCATGATTCGCCGCACGACGTTCTACAAGCACTTTCGCGACAAGAACGATTACTTTGCCTTTTATATCGATGAGCTCATGTCGGGCTTGCCGCAAAAACAGCCCGATGAGGCCGGCGCGGTATCTGCCGAGGACGTGCGCGCGCTTCGGCACGCGATTTTGGACGATGCCATGGATTTGATTCTGGCGCACGAGCGGCTCATGGATAACATTTTGGCAAGCAGCATGTCGGGCATGTTGACCAACGTTATTTGCGACCGCATTGCCCGCTCCATCCGCGAGCGTGTGATGAACGTGCTTGCCGAGGATGCCCTGGCCCCCGTGTCACTCGAGACGACGTCTGAGTTTGTCGCCGGCGGTATTATTCGACTTTTCACGATATGGTGGGAATCGGGCCACGATCTTGAGCGTCGACCTGAGATAGCCGATGTGGTCGATGCACTGTTTGAGCGGACCATGACACCGGTGCATCACTAGGAGTGGCGGAGAGAGGGGGATTCGAACCCCCGGAACGCTCTCGCGCTCAACGGTTTTCAAGACCGCCGCATTCAACCGCTCTGCCATCTCTCCGTGAGTCGTAATGATAGCATCGTTTTGGATTTGCAACAGGGAAGGCGAACGATGACGATCACCGAAATCGATGAGAAGTTCATGCGTGAGGCGCTGGCCGAGGCGCGCGCCGCCGCTGCGGTGGGCGAGGTGCCCATCGGAGCCGTAGTGGTGCGCGACGGCGAGATTGTCGCGCGGGCGCATAATCGCCGCGAGCTCGACCAGGATCCTTCGGCGCATGCCGAGTTTTCGGCCCTGTGCGCCGCCGCTCAGTCGCTTGGACGCTGGCGTCTTTCCGATTGTACGGTCTACGTGACGCTCGAGCCCTGCTGCATGTGCGCGGGGCTTATGGTTAACGCGCGCGTGGGGCGCTGCGTGTACGGCGCGGCCGATGCTAAAGCGGGCGCTCTGGGGTCGCTATACGACCTCAATGCCGATTCGCGCCTGAATCATCGGTTTAATGTGACCGCCGGCGTGCTGGCAGACGAGTGCCGCGCGGTGCTGAGCGGTTATTTTAGTGGGCTGCGTGGCACCGATGGTGCTGGCTGCGGTTGTGGGGCCGATCTTGAGGCGCATACCGCCCACGCCGAGGCGCTTGCGGGTGTCGAAGATACTGCCGTTGGGGCGGTCGATTTTGGTGCCGCGTGCCGCCGGCCCCGCCGTGTGCAGCTGGCGATCGACTCCTTTAAGGGCAGCGTTTCGAGCGCGCAGGCGGAGGAGGCCGTTGCCGAAGGTGTGCGCCGCGTGTGGCCCGATGCCCAGGTAAGCGCGCTGCCGCTGGCGGATGGCGGCGAGGGAACGCTCGATGCCGTTGCCGCGTGCGGCGGTGAGGTCGTGGCATGTGAAGTCGCAGGCCCTCTGGGCGACTGTGTGTCTGCCCGGATGCTGGTGGACGGCGAGTACGAGTCGGCTGTAATCGAGATGGCCGAGGCGGCGGGTATTGGGTATTCGCCTTGCACAGAGCCGGCGGCGTTGGCCGCTACGACCTATGGCGTGGGCGAGCTCATGCTTCGAGCGGTTCGTGCTGGGGCAAAGACTATCTATATTGGTCTGGGCGGCAGTGCCACCAACGACGGTGGCGCCGGCATGCTGCAGGCGCTGGGCGCGCGTGTGGTCGATGATCAGGGCTGCGATGTCGCCCCTGGTCTCGCGGGGCTTGAGCAGGTGGCGAGTATCGATTTGGCACCGGCGCTTCGGGCGCTGAATAGCGCGCGTATCGTCGTGCTCTCTGATGTCGAGAACCCGCTCGTGGGGCGTCGTGGGGCACTTGCAGTGTTTGGCGGGCAAAAGGGCCTGCCGACAGACGATGTCGAAGCGCTGGGCAGGTACGACAGTTGGATGGTCGGCTACGGCCGCCTGCTCGATGCGGCGATTACCGGGGTGCGGGCTCAGGGGTTGTTGCGCGTGCCCGAGGGCGTGCGGACATTTGGCTCGGTGCTCGGCGTGCCTGGCGCGGGCGCGGCAGGTGGCTTGGGCGCCGCGCTGCTGGCGCTCGGTGCTGAGTTGCGTTCGGGCGTGGAGACGGTGCTCGATCTGATTGGGTTTGACGAGCGCGTGCGCGATGTCGACCTGGTCATTACAGGCGAGGGCAACATGGACGAGCAATCCGCTGCCGGCAAGGCGCCGGTGGGCGTGGCCCGCCGTGCCAATCGCTATGGCAAGCCGGTAGTCGCCGTCGTGGGCGGTCGTGCGGATAATTTGGATGCGGTGTATGGTCAGGGCATCGACTTGGTCCTGCCGGTCTGCCGCAGGCCCATGCCTCTTGACCAAGCGCTCGACCCCCAGGAAGCCACAACCAACCTCATCTGCGCCGGTGAAGCAGCCGCCCAAGCCTACGACCTCGCCCGCCTCTAAAACCCAACTCCCTATAAGTTGCGGTGGAATAGTTCCTGTTTGGCGGCTCAGGCGGCAAAAACAGGAACTATTCCACCGCAACTTCGAGAATGGCTATCCGAGGCTGGTCGCCTTGGGCCTTGGGTCGGACCGTCCGCCATGAAATGCGGCCATCTACTACGTTTAGCCGAGCGCCCTTGACCATCCCGGATTTTGTGAAATTAAAACCGCAGGTAGAAAGCTTGCCGATTTTCGAAAAAGCCGGCTATGGTTGACCCCTGCGGCCTAAACGTAGTAGATAGGCCCCTTTTGTGGCACGGCAGCAGACCAGTCTTTTTGGGACGGGGCTTATTTGACTACCTGTCGATCTGATTGCCCAAGTAGTCAAAAAGCCCCGTCCCAAATTAGCTACCTTGCCCCATCGGGCGGGAGCGGGTAAGATATATCGAGCGCCTAGCGCGTTCGATGGGTTCGGATGACGACATGTTCCGAATCTGGTCAGGTCCGGAAGGAAGCAGCCATAAGGAGCCTCTGTCGGGCATCCGAATCCATCGAGTGCGCAGGCGTTTTTTGGTGCCGCGGCTACCCGCGAGTTCCGGCAGGGCGCTTGGTGTCTCGCTGGTCCTCGGCTTCGCCTGCGGGATCGCTCGACTACCAAGCGCCCTGCCGGCACCCGCGGGTAGCCGACCAAAACCGCCTGAAGGGTCACATTTATCTGATAATTGAATCCCCGGCGTTATGCCGCTCGCTGGCGTTGCCAAAACATCGGCTGCTACGTGCCTTGGGCGCTAGTGACCGTTGCCCTTACATCTGTAACGAGTTGCTTACGCATCTCCAGGGTTCTCCGTACTATCATGAATCAGATTGAATTGAGATGATGATAGGGAGCGCCTTTTTATGATTGAGCTGCTCAGGCGTTTTGGTGGTAAGTTTCGCCGGTATATGGTGATTGGCCCTGCGTGCAAGTTGATTGAAGTGATCTTTGACCTGCTGACGCCGCTGGTGATTGCCCAGATGATCGATAAAGGTATCGGTGCGCACGACGTGAGTGCCGTCGTCCGCTACGGCATGGTGCTCGCCGCCATGGCTGTAATCGGCATCTCGTTTACGCTTGTTTGCCAGAAGATGGCGGCGCTCACCTCGCAGGGCATGGGTACTGACATTCGCGGCGCACTCTACCAGCACATCAACAAGCTGAGCTATGCCGAGCTCGACCGCTTTGGCACGCCGTCGCTCATCACGCGCATTACCAACGACGTTAACCAGGTCCAGCTCGCTGTGGCGCTGGGCGTGCGCATGCTCATCCGCTGGCCCTTTCTAGCGGTGGGCTCCATGTGCGCGGCCCTTGCCATCGACCTTAAGCTCGGCATCATCTTTTTGATCTGCACGCCCGCCATTGGCCTGGTGTTCTGGGTTGTCATGGCGCGCTGCATTCCGTACTACAAGCAGCTGCAGGCAAAGCTCGACCGCATCGCGCTTATCTGCCGCGAGGGCCTTTCGGGCGCCCGCGTGGTTCGCGCCTTCGTGCGCGAAGATCACGAGCGCGAGCGCTTTGCGCAGGCCGCCGACGACCAGGCCAATACTGCCATCGCGGTGGGCAAGCTCTCGTCGATTCTCAACCCCGTCACGTTTTTGGTGATGAACCTGGGCGTGTGCGCCATCCTGTGGGTGGGCGGCATCCAGGTCAGCGTGGGCGAGCTTACGCAGGGCCAGGTCATGGCGTTTGTGAACTACATGACGCAGACCCTGACCTCCATCGTGTACGTCGCCAACCTGGTCGTGGTCTTTACCAAGGCGAGCGCCAGCGCGTCGCGTATCAACGAGGTGCTCAATTGCGTGCCGGGCATCGCTGACGAGGGCAACCAGCCGGTCGCGCTGCCCAAGCCGGGCAATGTCGCTTCAGTTCCCGCGCTGAGCTTGAGCCATGCGAGCTTCTCGTTTGGCGCTGGCGCGGCCAATGCTGTCAACGATGTGACGCTGGAACTCCCGCTGGGCAAGACGCTCGGCATTATCGGCGGTACGGGTAGCGGCAAGTCCACGCTCGTCTCGCTCATCCCGCGCCTGTACGATGCGAGCACCGGCAGCGTGAGCGTGATGGGCGTCGACGTGCGCACCTGGCCGCTCGACCAGCTGCGCCGTGTGGTCGCGACCGTTCCACAGCGCGCGTCGCTGGTGAGCGGCACCATCCGCAGCAACCTGACCTGGCGCGACGAGGCTGCGACCGACGAGGAGCTCTGGGCAGCGCTCGATATGGCGCAGGCGAGCGAGTTCGTGCGCAACAAGCCGCAGGGGCTCGATACCCCGGTCGAGGCGGGCGGTAAGAACTTTAGCGGTGGCCAACGCCAGCGCCTGACCATCGCGCGCGCCCTGGTGGGCTCGCCTCAGATATTGATCATGGACGATTCTGCCTCGGCGCTCGACTTTAAGACCGACGCGGCGCTTCGCCATGCCATCCGCGAGCGCAGTGTGCGCGGTGCCGCCGAGGGCGGGCTGCCGCTTACGACCGTCATCGTGAGCCAACGTGTCTCGACCGTTCGCGATGCCGACATGATCTGCGTACTCGACCACGGCTCGGTTGCGGGCCTGGGCGCGCACGATGAGCTCTACACGACCTGCCAGCTCTACCGCGAGATTTGCCAGTCGCAGCTTCGCCGCGAGGAGCTCGAGGGTCAGCAGGGGAGTACGGCGCCCGCGCCCGCCCCAGGCGCCCCGACCGTCCCCACATCCGTCTGCGCAAAGGAGGGCTGCTAAATGAATCCGTACACTTCCTCCGGTTCGGTCGCCACGATGACGGCCAACGTGTCCGGCAACGATAGCCTCAACGACCTGGGAGACGGTCCGCGCCAGCCCGGCGATCCCGAGCGCTATCCCGTGGGTGCGGTGACCCGCCGCCTGCTGGGCTATGTCCGTCCGCACCGCGTCTCGTTTGCGGCATCGTTTTTGAGTGCCGCCGTCTCGGTGATTCTGCAGCTCTACACGCCCATTCTCATTGGCGAGGGCATCGACCTTATCGTCGCCGCCGGGCAGGTGGACTTCGATGCGCTGCTGCCGCTCGTTACCAAGCTCGCGATTGTCGTCGTAGGTGCTGCGGCCTTCCAGTGGCTGCAGGGCTATTGCGTCAACCGCCTGTCTTACGAAACGGTGCGCGACATGCGCGTGGAGGCGAGCGATAAGCTCAGCCGCATGCCGCTCAGCTTTATCGACAGCCATGCCCACGGCGACCTTATGAGCCGCGTGGTCAACGACGTCGACCAGGTGGGCGACGGTCTGCTGCAGGGCTTTACCCAGCTCTTCACCGGCGTTATCACCATCGTGGGCACGCTCGCGTTTATGCTCTCCATTAACCTGACCATGACGCTCGTGGTGGTGCTCGTCACGCCGCTCTCCATCTTTGCGGCCGGCGCCATCGCCAAGCTCTCCAACAAAAGCTTTACGGCGCAGCAGCGTATTCAAGGGCAGCTCGGTGGTCATATCGAGGAGTACGTAGGCGAGCAAAAGCTTGTCGACGCCTTTGCCTATGGTCCCAACGCGCAGCTGCGCTTCGATGCCCTCAATGCCGAGCTCTGCACCGCGGGCGAGCGCGCGCAGTTTATGGGTTCGCTCTCCAACCCCGGCACGCGCTTTATCAATAACATCATCTATGCCGTGGTCGCTGTGATTGGCTGTGTGGGCGTGATCACGGGCGTGCCGGCGGCGCTTACGGTGGGCGGCGTGCAGATCTTCCTGTCCTATGCCAACCAGTACACCAAGCCGTTCAACGAGGTCACCAACGTCATTACGCAGATTCAGACCGCGTACGCCTCGGCGCGCCGCATGTTTGCGCTGCTCGATGCGCGCGAGCAGGAGCCCGATGCGGCGGATGCCGTGGAACTTGCCGCCCCGCAGGGCGAGGTCGCCTTTGAGCATGTGGACTTTAGCTACGTGTCCGACCGCAAGCTGCTGCAGGACATCTGCATCGAGGCCAAGCCCGGCATGCGCTTTGCCCTTGTTGGCCCCACGGGCTGCGGAAAGACGACGCTCATCAACCTGCTGCTGCGCTTTTACGATATCGATGCCGGCCACATCACGGTTGATGGCAGGTCTTCGCGTGACTACACGCGCGCAAGCCTGCGCCATGCCTTTGGCATGGTGTTGCAGGATACGTGGCTGTTCGAGGGCACGGTGGCGGAAAACATCGCCTACGGCTGTCCCGACGCCACGCGCGAGCAGGTTATCGAAGCTGCCAAGCGCGCGCATGCGCACAAGTTTATCGTGCAGCTGCCAGGCGGCTACGATACGGTCATCGGCGAGGACGGCGGCACGTTTAGCCAGGGTCAAAAACAGCTGCTGTGCATTGCGCGCGTTATGCTCACCGATCCGGCGATTCTGCTGCTGGACGAGGCAACGTCGAGCATCGATACGCGTACCGAGCTGCAGGTGCAGGCGGCATTCGACGAGCTCATGGCCGGCCGTACGAGCTTTGTCGTGGCGCATCGCCTGAGCACGATTCGCAACGCCGACTGCATTCTGGTCATGCGCGACGGCCAGATTATCGAGCGCGGCACGCACGACGAGCTGCTAGCGGCAGGCGGCTTCTACGCCGAACTCTACCGCAGCCAGTTTGCCCAGTAAGCAAGCCCGTGGGGCAAATTAATCAATCGACAGACGGTGGTTTACATCTGTCACGTTAGTACTAAGATAGTCATCTAATAAATTGCATTAGTGGCTTTAGTTTTGGGGGATACGAGGCAACGTGACTATGACGTGCTCTTTGGTGGTTAACAGCAAGAGCGGTAATACCAGGATGGTTTCGGGTGCGATCAAGCGCACTCTGCAGGCTGCGGGTGTTGAGTTTGTCCATGCCGCGGCGTTGAGCGACGATGCGGATGCAGATCAGGTTGCGCTCGAGGCGCAGGGCGCCTGCGCGGCCGACACGGTGCTCGTCGGTTTTTGGTGCGACAAGGGCGCGTGCACGCCTTCGGTCGCGGCGTTGCTCTCCGCTTTGCACGGCAAGCGCGTCTTCCTGTTTGGCACCTGCGGCTTTGGGGCCGATCAGAGCTATTACCAGCAGATTATCGACCGCGTGACCTCCAATTTGGCTGGAGATGCCGAGCTTGCGGGCTGGGCGATGTGTCAGGGCAAGATGGGCCCTGCGGTCAAGCAGCGCTACGAGGCCATGCTCGAGCAAGATCCCGACAACGCCCGATTTAAGATGCTGCTCGACAACTGGGTTGCCGCAAAGGACCATCCTACCAAGGAGGACCTGGACAACATGGCCGCAGCCGCCAAGAAGGCCGTGCTGGGCGAGTAGCTTCGCCGTCCGCGATCCTTCGTGCAAAACAATACAAATGTGAAAGCCTCGAAGTTCTCGAGGCTTTTTTCTTGACACTTGTAGGCGCAACCGTGGCAGGCGTTTGGGGTGACATTTTCCATTACCCCGATGACGAGACCGTCCTGGACGACACACTCGCCTGCGTTCGCTGGATGTATTCAGAGTGGGACGGGCTTTCCGGATGGATGGGGTTTCGGAAAGTGTGTCCCGGAATTTGCCTTTGGAATGGGATGCGGTTTCCGGTTGAGGGCTCTGGTGGAAAATGCGACCCGGAATTTGCAATCGGAGTGGGATGCAGTTTCCCAACGGGGCCGTAAGCGGAAACTGCATCCCACTCCGGACGTGAATTCTGGGACACGGTTTCCGGATGCAAAAAAGGCCACAAGACGTGGCCTTCAACTTATATATGTTGCGGATACCCCCATGACAAGCCGCGCTCCAACAACAGGGCGTCTGTCCAGGCGGAGGCATATAAGGTTCATCGCGAGTTCCGCACGCAAAGAAGGCCACTTAATGTGGCCTTCGTCTTGCGCAGGACTGTCCGAGCAGGGAACCTTACGTTCCGCGCCGTCCGGGCAGACGAACCGGGATACAGGCTCGCTACTTGATCTTGGTCGTACCCGGTGCCAGGTTGGGGTCGGTCTCGTTAGCCTCGGTCTGGAAGTGCTCGGTGTACACGTTCTTGCCGTCGCGGAACATCTCGTAGTACTGCATCTTGGCGTAATCTTCGCGCGCCTTGGTGGCGGCTGCGGCGGCGGCATCGTCACCGGTGACGTTGGAGGAGAGCGCCCAGCGCAGGCTGGCGTCCTCGTAGCCGACCGAGTTGATGGCGGGCAGCGACTCGCGCAGCGTCATGTGCGCTTTCTGGTAGTCGGTCAGCGGTGCGCCGATCAGCTGCATAAGCTGCGTGGACAGGTAGTTGGTGGACAGGTCGTCGACCTCGCTCGTCTGGTCGCAGCCGGCAACGTCGTAGTTGGCCCAGATGATGTAGTCGGTCTGCCACAGACGCTCCTGATGCGTAGCGTCGTCCTCGCCGGTAAACCACTTGTCATTGAACTTGGACGGGAAGAACGGCTGGTGGTCGCCCCAGAACACCACGACCACCTTGCGGTCGAGCTTGCTCAAGGCGTTGAGGAAGTAGCGCAGCGCCTGGTCGGACTGCTCGATGCACGAGACATACTCGTCGACATCGGATAGCGTGCCGTCCTCGACGGTCTTGGCGTCCAGGTCGGTCGTGTCGATGTTCAGGTGCATCTGCTTGTCGACCGGCAGCAGGCCCGTATCGTAGCCCGAGTGGTTCTGCATGGTCACGTCGAAGATAAACTGCGGATCGGCGTTCTGGTCGAGCAGCTCAAGAATCTTGTCGTAGGTAGCCTGGTCGGTCACCATGCCGCGCAGGGTGTCGGCTCCCTGGAAATCGTTGATAGACAGGAACTGGTCAAAGCCAAAGTCCTTGTAGACGTTCTCGCGGTTCCAGTTGGTCGCGTGGTTGGGGTGCATGGCCGTGGTGGAATAGCCGAGCGATTTGAACTGCTCTGCCAGATTACCGGTCGTTTCCATGTTGTAGATGGTGTAGGGGTACACGCCCGAGCCCAGGTTGGCCATAGAGTTGCCGGTCATAAACTCAAACTCGGTATTGGCGGTACCGCCGCCGTAGGCGCTCACGTAGAGCTTGCCGCGGCTGAGGCAGTTAGACAGGCTCTTAAAGTACTGCGGGCCCTCGTAGCCGGCGCGCATGTTCTGGTAGATCGACAGGTCGGAGAACGTCTCGTTCATGATGGCGATGACCGTGGGCTTCTCGCTATCGAACTGCTCCTTTGCGGCGGCGCGCTCGTCGCTCTTGGCCGCGTCGGACTTGTCGTAGGCCTTGGCGTACTTTTTGAGCGTGGCCTTGGCATCGTCGACGGAGTAGTCGGCGGGTTTGGGCGGCTTGATGGACTGCGCTGCACTAATAAAGGCGGGCAGGTAGCCCTCGCGCCAGTAGCTCTCGAGCGGGCGCCAGGTGTAGACGGTGATGCCGAGGGTGTTGTAGTAGTCGATGAGCGTGACATGCGCGGTCACGCCGCCCAGGCACAGTACGGCGACGAGCAGGTTGGTGAGCAGCATGCGCTTGGCGTTGGCGGCGCCCTTCTGACGGTGCGGTGCCACCAGGCCGGCGTACTCACACAGCAGCATGGCGATGGCGGTAAAGCCCATGGACAGCACGCAGAACAGTGAGATCGAGAAGGTGTAGCCGGTGCCGGCGACCGCGGCGGCGGTGGAGATGGCCGAAAGGTCGCCCGGCTGGATGGGCATGGATTTAAACGTGATGACGAAGAACTCGGCAATGCCCAGGACAAAGAGGGCAAAGGCCAGGACCGCGGGAGCTACGCCGTGGCGCTGGAACAGGAAGAACAGGCCGACCATGAGCACGGTGATGATGGCCCACTCGAGCAGGATGCACAGGGGGTAGACCCAGGTAAAGTCGTGGTTGGACGAGACCTCCATGCCCAGCAGCGCAAAGACGCCGGCGAGCAGCAGGCACAGGACGGCGGCGACGAGTGGTTTGCCCACAAAGGCGCCGCGCAGGCGGGCGAGCTTGCCGGTGGGGGCGGGGGCGTCGGGCTTGGCGAACGCAAAGACGCGCGGGGCGATGCGGTCGCGTGCGATGCTGGCCCAAGCGCAGCCGGTGAGGATGGCGTTGGTCAGGATGAGCATCACAAAGGCGAGCGGCTCGTTTTGGGCGACGAGGCCAATGGCGCCCCAAATGGTCAAAAAGAGCTGGAACAGGCCGAAGGCGACGCTCCACCCAAGAGCGCTTTTGGCAACGGTGCCCGACTGAGCGCAAATGGCCTTGGCCTCGCGCAAGACAAGGTAGACGGTCGCCGCAAGACCGACGAGCGAGATGGCGGCAGCGAACATGCTGAGACTCCTCACAAACTAAAACGTACGAAAGCGGAGGTTTACCCGATTGTTACCAAGATATGCGCTGCAATTGGTGGCTGCGCACAACAACCAGCCATATTAACGCGCACGTGTGGCGGTGTGGCGCAATGTAGTGGCGGCCTGCGCGATAATGGACGGGAATTACACGGAAACGTAAAGGCTTCTTAAAGAATTAGCGAGGATAGAGCTATGGGCGAGCAGGTTTGTATGACGGGCACCGAGTACTGCGGCGGAGCTGTGGGCGTGGACGCGGGCGGCTATCCGGTCGAGACTACGGGCAACGCGGCGCTGGACATCTTGGAACACCGCTCGTCCACGCGTGCCTTCGCGCGTGATGACGACGACCGTCCCGTGGCGGTGACCGACGAGCAGCGGGCGGCGATCTTGCATGCGGCGAGCCGCGCGCCGTCGGCGGGCGCCATGATGATGTATTCCATCGTGAGCGTCCGCGAGCGGGCAACGCTCGACCGCCTGGCCGACCTGTGCGACCACCAGCCCATGATCGCCAAGGCGCCCTGGGCACTTATATTTGTGGTCGACTATGCCAAGTGGATCGATCTGTTTGAGCACGTGGGCTGCTTTGAGCCCGAGTTTGTCGAGCGTACGGGCAAGGCGCCCCGCCGCGCGCCGGGTCTGGGCGACTTTGCCATCGCGGCCCAGGACGCCGTGATCGCTGCGCAAAACGCCGTGGTCGCCGCCGAGGCCCTGGGCCTGGGGAGCTGCTACATCGGTGATATCGTCGAGAATGCCGAGGAAGTGGCCGAGCTGCTCGATCTGCCTCCGTATACCATGCCGCTGTCGATGCTCATCATCGGCACGCCCCGTAAGGAGCGTCCGGCCATTGCGCATCCCGTGGTGAACCTGGTGCACGAGGAGCGCTACTGCCGCGCCGATGCCGCGACCATGGACGCGCAGGTGGCCGAGATGGACGCGATGTTCCGTCCGCATGCCCGCGAGGTGGGCGAGCGCGTGGTGGATATCTACACCCGCAAACACACCAGTCCCTTTATGGCCGAGATGAGCCGCTCCATGGAGTGGTGGTTCAAAAACTGGCTCGGAAAATGACGGATGCGACAAAGAGACAGTCCCTTTGTCACATTCCATATCGCCGAGGTGGCTTAAAGGCCGTATAAATGTTTATCTAGCTGGGAAAACAGTGCCATTCAAACATGGGCCGATTACCTATAATTCCTTCGAACATTAAAGTTGGGAGGAAACCGGCTTATGGAACAAAAGGCCAAGGAGGCAGCTTCGCACGCTGCGATTCCTGTGAGCATCTCGGCGATGCTCGTCACGCTGGGCGTGGTGTACGGCGATATCGGCACCAGCCCTATGTATGTAACCAAGGCGCTCGTTGCCGGCAACGGCGGCATCGGGAGCGTCACGGAGGAGTTCGTGCTCGGCGCGCTCTCCCTTGTCGTGTGGACGGTCACGTTGCTGACCACCATCAAGTATGTGCTCATCTCGCTGCGCGCCGATAACCATGGCGAGGGCGGTATCTTTGCCCTGTACAGTCTGGTCAAGCGCTGTGGCAAGTGGCTTATCATCCCCGCCATGCTAGGTGGCGCCGCGCTGCTCGCCGACGGCATCCTCACGCCGGCCGTTACCGTTACCACGGCCATCGAGGGCCTGCGCACCATCCCGGCGGTCCATGCCGTGCTGGGCGATGACCAAGGCCGCGTCGTCGCCATTACGCTCGCCATCATCATCGTGCTCTTCTTGGTACAGCGCATCGGTACGGCCAAGATCGGTCACGCCTTTGGCCCCATCATGACGCTGTGGTTCCTGTTCCTGGGCGGCACGGGTCTGTTCTTTGTCTTCCAGCACCCCGCCGTGCTGCTGTGCCTCAACCCGGTGCGCGGCATCGCCTTTTTGCTGAGCCCCAACAACCACGCGGGCATCATGATTCTGGGCAGCTGCTTCCTCGCCACCACCGGTGCCGAGGCGCTCTACTCCGACATGGGCCACGTCGGCCGCGGCAACATCTACGCTACCTGGCCGTTCGTTAAGTGCTGCCTGCTGCTTTCCTATATGGGCCAGGGCGCTTGGCTTATGAACAACGCTGCCAACCCCGAGCTCATGGGCATTGCCGACCTCAACCCGTTCTACCAGATGCTCGCCCCGGGCCTGCGCCCGTTTGCCGTCGGCCTTTCCACCGTCGCGGCCATCATTGCCTCGCAGGCGCTCATCACCGGCGCATTCTCGCTGGTGTCCGAGGCCAGCCGTCTGGACCTCATGCCGCACATGCAGGTCTTCTACCCTGCCGAGACCAAGGGCCAGCTCTACATCCCCATGGTCAACAACGTCATGCTTGTCGGCTGCGTCATCGTGGTGCTGCTGTTCCAGAACTCGGCGCATATGGAAGCCGCCTACGGCCTTGCCATTACGCTGACTATGATGTGCACCACGCTGCTGCTCTTCTTCTACCTGCACGAGGAGCGCAAGCTCAAGGTTGCTCCGTGGATCTTCGCGGCCTTCTTCCTTTTGCTCGAAGGCTTCTTCTTCGTGAGCTCACTTACCAAGTTCTTCCACGGCGGCTACTTCACCATCCTCATGGCCGCACTCATCATGGGCATTATGGTGTGCTGGTACAACGGTACGGCTGTTGAGCAGCGCCAGTTTACGCTGCTGCCGCTGCGCAGCTACCTGCCGCAGCTCAAGCGCCTGCGCGATGACGATCGCTACGAGCGCCTGAGCGACAACATCGTGTACCTGACCAAGGACACCCATACCGACTACATCGACCGTGATATCGTCTACTCGATTCTGGACAAGCATCCCAAGCGCGCTCGCGCCTGGTGGTTCGTGAATGTCGAGACCATGGACGAGCCGCATACCTTTGCCTATTCGGTCGAGACGTTCGGCACTGACTACGTGTTCCGCGTGCATCTGTACCTGGGCTACAAGATTAACCAGCGCGTCAATGCCTATCTGCGTCAGGTCGTTCAGGACCTGGCTGCCACCGGCGAGCTGCCGCCGCAGACGCATGACTACTCGGTCTACAAGGATCCGGGTAACATCGGTACGTTCAAGTTCGTCCTGATCCGTAAGCTTCTGGCGCCCGAAAGCGATGTGGAGCCCAGCGAGCGTACGGCCATCACGCTCAAGTACATCATCCGCCGCGCCGCCGGCACGCCCGCACGCTGGTACGGCCTGGAGAACTCCAACGTGAGCTTTGAGTACGTGCCGCTGTTCACCAAGTTTAAGGCCGTGAACAAGATGCAGCGCCTGGCTCCCAACGAGCGGCCGTAGTCGACGCTCGAGGTTTGTCTGCGAACGGGCGGGCTTGTATTGACGGGGATTGAGTCCTGGGAGGAAACCATGGATGCAAAGGTGCTTGACGGTTGCGATCTTGCGACCGAGCTGGTGCGCGAGGCACGCGCCGATGCCGCCGAAGATCGGTTCTTTACGAATCGGGCCAACATGGATATGGCCGACCGCGTGATCTCGATTGTGGCACTGGTATTTGGAGCAGTGTGCGTGTGTGCCCTACTCGCGCACGTGCTGTTTGTCTAGCGACCGCCGGTTGCAAAGGCTATACACTTGGAACCACCACAAGGGAAACCACCACAAAGGTGCCTGTCCCTTTGTGGTGGTTTTTGTTTTTGAGAGAGGGGCGGGGCGCTGATGGACGTCCGTACGGACGGCGATATTGCCGATAGCTTTTGGTGGCGGCGCACAACGCTGACGCGCCGCACTCCTCTGTATGACGCCTGCGTGTCGGTGGGGCTGTTGGTGGCGGCGACGATTGTGGGCGCGCTGCTCGACCATCCGGGTCTCGCGCCGAGCATCATGATCGTCTATGTGTTCGCCGTGCAGCTGTGCGCATTCTTTACCTGGAGTCGCCTGTATTGCTTGCTGAGCTCGGCTGCCGCCGTGGCGCTCTACAACTTCTTGTTTGTCGACCCGCGCTACTCGCTGTCGCTTATCGACCGCGGCTATCCCGGCATGTTCTTCATCATGTTTGTGGTCTCGCTTGTATCGAGCTCGATTGCGTTAGCCCTGCGCCGGGCCTTGGCGCAGGCTGCCGCCAGCGACCGTCGCACGCATATGGTGCTCGAGACCAACCGCATGCTGCAGCGCTGCGCCGACGAGCAGCAGATCGTTCACGCCATGGCCACGCAGCTGGCGCGTCTTTCGGGCTGTCCGGTCGTGTGGTACAGCGCCGACGCCGAGGGCGATGACCTGCTGCCGCGTTCGACATACACGGCCGTGGGCGATGCTGCACCGGTGCACGAACTGGCGCCGCAGATGCCGCCGCGGCTCTCGGCGTCCGCCTATGTGGGAACGCCGCTCGACGCCACGTTTGGCGGCTCGGCGTTTTATGGCATCTACCTGACGGTTCGCACAGGCGACGGCTTCGCGCGCTCGGGCGACCCCGCCTCGGTGGTGGGCGTGCTGGCTATCGTTGCCGAGCCCGACGTGCTGACGCACGAGGAGCGAACACTTGCCGATGCCATCGTGAGCGAAGGCGAGCTGGCACTTGATCGCGCTCGCGCCATGGAGGCCCGCGAGGAGGCGGCGGTGCTTGCAAAAAACGAGCAGCTGCGCGCCAACCTACTGCGCTCCATCTCGCACGATCTGCGTACGCCGCTCACCAGTATTTCGGGCAATGCCGACGTGCTGCTCGACCAGGGCTCGACCGGCACCGCGGTGCTCGATGCCCAGACGCGCCGCGGCCTGCTTCTATCCATTCGCTCGGATGCGCTGTGGCTCAACGCCACCGTCGAGAATCTGCTCGCCATCACCAAGCTCGAGGGTGGCGGTATGCGCCTGTCGACCACGCTCGAGCTCATGGACGATATCGTCGAGGAGGCGCTGCGCCACGTAAATCCGGCCGTGCGCGAGCACGACCTTAAGGTGGTGGCGTGCGATGAGCCGGCGCTCGTCAACGTCGATGCGCGCCTGATGGTGCAGCTGGTGGTCAATCTGGTGAACAACGCCATCACCTATACGCCCGCGGGTTCGCATATCGTGATTTCGATTAGCGTCGACGATGGACGCGTGGCGTGCTCGGTGGCCGATGATGGTCCGGGCATCGCACCCGAGGATCGCGAGCGGATCTTTGAGTCGTTCTATACCGCCAACCATGGTCTGGCCGACAGCCACCGCAGCGTTGGCCTGGGTCTTTCGCTCTGCCGTTCCATTGCGTTGGCACATGGCGGTAGCATAGAGGTTGCCGCGGCGGACCCGCACGGCTCGGTCTTTACGATTGAGCTTCCTGCCGCCGACGTTTCGTTTGATAAGGAGTAGCGCTGTGCCGAACTCTGCCGTAAAACCGCTCATCTTGGTCGTTGAGGACGACCCCGCCGTCCGCAATCTTATTGTTGCCGCGCTCGAGGCGCACGGCTTGCGCCATATGGCTGTGGAGACCGCCCATGCCGCTATCGCCGCCGCCTCGTCGCAGACGCCGAGCATTGTGCTGCTCGATCTGGGCCTGCCCGATATGGACGGCGTCAAGGTGGTGGAGTCGGTGCGCGCATGGTCGGGCATGCCGATTATCGTGGTCTCGGCGCGCAGCGAGGACGCGGACAAAATCCGCGCGCTCGATGCCGGTGCCGACGACTACCTGACCAAGCCGTTTTCGGTCGAGGAACTGCTCGCGCGCATTCGCACGACGCTCAGGCGCCTTTCGTATGCGCAGACGGGCGGCGTTGTCTCCGAGGGCTCGTTCGATACCGGTGAGCTGCATATCGATTTTGATGCCGGCATCGCCACGATGGATGGCGAGGAACTGCATCTGACGCCGATCGAGTATAAGCTCCTGTGCCTGCTGGCGCATAACGCCGACAAGGTACTGACGCACCAGTTTATCCTGCACGAGATTTGGGGCACGGCAACTAAGAGCGACCTGGCGAGCCTGCGCGTCTTTATGGGCACGCTGCGCAAGAAGATCGAGTCCGACCCCGCGCATCCGCGCTATATCCAGACGCACGTGGGTATTGGTTACCGATTGGTCATCCAGGGATAGGTCGGCATCCGCCATCCCAATATGAGTTGCGGTGAAATGCGGTCTAAATTTGCCTAATTCCAGGCAAAACAGTCCGTATTCCACCGCAACTTTGTCTATTTGTCCTTGGGCTTGCTGGCGTAGAACTTCTTCTTTTTGGGCTTGCCTGAGCAGGCAGGCTTGTCGTCGCAGTGCGGTCCTCGGTCACCGGTCTGCGCGTGCGCGGGCGCCGTTGCGCGAGGCTTGCGCGCCTCGGGGTTGCGCAGCTCCTCGGTTCGCTCGGCAATCTCCTCGGCGCTAAAGCCGACCTCGGCCATGGCGTCCTCGATGGGCAGGCGGCGCACGATATAGCAATGGTGCACCTTCTGGTTGCGCGCGAAGTCCTCTGGGATGGTTTGCGCCGTAATGTTCTCCAGCACGACGCCCGCGCGCGCGAGCTTGCGCGTCTCGGGGCGGAAGCCACGCAGGTTGCAGCTAAAGATGGCGTGGCCGCCCTGTGCGAGCAGGCGCGATACGCCGGCCAAAAGCTCAACATGGTCGCGCTGGACATCCCAGGTGCGGCGGCCCATCTTGGACGAGTTCGAGAACGTGGGCGGGTCGACAAAGATCAGGTCCCAGCGGTTGCGCGTCTGGCGCTGGTCACGAATCCAGGCGAGCACGTCGTCGCGCACAAAGTGATGCTGCGGCCCCACAAAGCCGTTCTGGCGCATGTTGCGCTCGGCCCAGTCCAAGTAGGTGTTGGAAAGGTCGACCGTCACGGTCTCCTCGACGCCGCCGTCGGCTGCGTAGCAGGTGGCGGTGCCGGTGTAGGCGAACAGGTTGAGGAAGCGGCGCGCCTGCTTGGCGTGCTCGCGCACCAGGTTGCGGGTGACGCGGTGGTCCAGGAAGATGCCCACATCCAGATAGTCGTCAAAGTTGACGGCAAAGGTGAGGCCGCCCTCTTCGATGAGCGGCAGACGACGGCGTGCGATATTGGCGCGCTCGCCCGACGCGCCCTTGCCGGCACCCTGCTTGCCGTACTGAGAGCCACCGCGCGAACGCATGCGGGCCTTGGCGTGCACGTGCTCGGCCGGAACATCAAGGATGCGCGGCGCGATGGCCAGAATGTCGAGCATACGGGCCTGGGCCAGTGCGGGGTCGATGGTCTTGGGCGCGGCGTATTCGGTGATGACGAGCCAGCGGCCCGGCGTCTGCGGGCAGCCTTCGTACAGGTCGATGGCGGCGGAGTAGTCGGGTAGGTCGGCATCGTAGACGCGGTAGCAGCTCACGCCCTCGCGCTTTGCCCACTTGCGACGCAGACGGGCATTCTTGCGCAGGCGGTTGGCGAACTGCTCCGACTCGGGGATGAGCACGGGCAGCGGCTTGCCGTCGCCCAGGTCGAGCGTGGCAGCAGGTTCGGGCATGGCGGAAGCGGCGGCTTCATCGTTGGTTTCGTTGGCATCCGTAACCTCGGCCTCGGTATCCGCGCTGGTCGCAGCCTCAAACGCTGCGGCGGCATGGTCGAGCGAAGGCCAGACCTCAATAGCTGCTTCCTCGTTGTTGGGCATGACGGCAATCGAGCGCTCGGGCTCGGCGTGGAGCGCGCGGGCCAGCAATCCGTCGCGGGTGAGCGCGGCGACCGGTGCCGCGGCAAGCTCGGGCGCGCGGCGCAGCTCACCGACCAGCGTCATGGCGTCGTGCATGAGCGAAAGCGGTGTCTCGGTCGTATCCGCGACCACGGCGGCACCGGCGACGGCGCCCGCGTGGTCCAGTACGGTGGCGGACTTGGCGGCGCAGAAATCGACAAAGCGCTTGTGGCCAGCGCTCTTGACCATGCGCTCGGCAGTCTTGCGGGCGGCGGGGTCGATGTCTGCGGCCACGATGCGCGCCTGGCGCTCGCGCGCTGCCGCCTCGCGCGAGCGCGCCTCGGCAAGCAGCTGCTCCCACAGGGCGGCGTCGTGCAGCTGCCAGCCCTCAAAGCCCCAGCGCTCGCGTGCGGCGCCCGGGGCGCGGTCAGTCAGGATATTCACGGCCTCCAGCAGCAGGCCGCCGCCGGCGCACGAGGCGTCGATCAGCGTGGGCAGAGCTTCGTTCTCGTAATCATCGGCCGTCAGCTCGCGCTCGCATAGCGCGGTCCAGCTGACTTGCGCCAGCACCAGGGCGGCGTAGTCGGGGCGCAGCACGTGCGCGCCCTCGCTGGCGCGGGCCGCTGCGGGCGGCAGGCGTTTGAACAGCGGGTCGCCCGAAAGGTCCAGGCTGATGCTCGCGCGGCGCTGACGCAGCGAAAGCAGCAGATGAACGTCGGGATCGGCGGCATCAACGTCGGCGCGACGGCCCGTGGTCTCGGCCAGGCGGTCACACAGCGCGTCCTTGGCGCGCAGGGCCGAGAAGCGCGTGTTGCGCAGCTGCTCGGTCACGCCGCGGGCGGTAATGGCGATGGTGGCGCCGGGGCGGATGATGGTCTCCCAAGCGATGTCGTAAACGCCGTCGTACAGCTCATCGGCATCCTGCGCCTCAAAGCGTCCGAGTACCACGAACACGCGGCTCGCCAGGCGCGACCACAGGCACGCGCGATAGCCTTCTTCGAGCTCGCCCTCAAACGTGGCGCGGCCCTTCAGCCGGCGAACATGCGAAAGCCCGAGGCGTTTAAGCTCATCGGCGAGTGCGGACTCAAAGCCCTCGGGGCAGCTTGCGTAAAATTCCATGGGTGACCTCTCTGGTTGCGTCGCTCCATTATATGATGGATGCTTCGTTTGCCCTTATCCTCGAAAGGAACTCATATGATTGATGCGTGTCCCAAACCCGCTGTGCTCTTTTTTGACGTGGACGGCACGCTGACGTCGTTCGATCCCGACGATATGACCGATAAGGACTTCAATGCAGTCCATCCGTCGAAGGCTGTTGTCGATGCATTTGGTCGTCTGCGCAATGCGGGTCACCAGGCATTTATCTGCACGGGTCGTCCCTTGTGGCTGATTGCCGATGGCCTGCGCGCGCTGAACCCGGCGGGTGTCGTTGCCATGGCGGGAGCGACGCTCGAGGTCGAGGGCCGCGTGGTGCATGAGGACTGCTTTGACGAGGACGTTATTGAGGAGCTTGCGCGCCGTATGGCCGCGGCAGGGATTGAGGCCTTTTTCGAGACCAACGTGGCTACTTTTGCCCTGGAACCCGCGGGTGTTGAGCAGTCGTCTCTGATCGGCACTTCTGTGGTGCACAGCACCGAGGAAATGCGCGTCGACGGCAGTCTGCACGTGGGCAAGGTATGCATCACCGCGGGCGACCTGGCTCGCGTAGCCAATGATGACGGCTTTATCGATTGCGAGTTTGAGCTGTGCAACACCGGTGGCCAGAATCGCGAGCTGAGCCCCAAGGGCATTGACAAGGGCGTGGGCGTGGCGCGAGCGCTGGCGTATCTGGGCCGCGAGGGAAATGCGCGCACCTTTGGCTTTGGCGATTCGGGCAACGACCTGGGCATGCTCGCCGCCGTCGAGACAGCCGTGGCCATGGGTAATGCCATGCCCGAGGTCAAGGCGGTCGCCGACTACGTGACCGACGATGTCGCACACGACGGTACCGTCACAGCGATGCAGCATTTCGGCCTCATCTAGTGAATCCCGCGTTCTGACGTTTGCTCAAACTGCGACTCTTCGCTTTTGAATGCTCAATCGATTTATCAATCCAAACACTGAGGTGTTTATACCGTTCGCCGAGAAGATAAAAAACCGCAGCTCAAGCCTTGATAAACGTAGGTAAAGTGTTTAGCAGTTTACCGGCCTTATGCAAACGAAAGGAATCAGGCAGATGGCAATCAAGGTGTTCGCTGACGGTGCAAACCTCGAGGGCATGCTCGACATGTACGAGAACGGCAACGTTCAGGGTTTCACGACCAACCCGTCCCTTATGAAGAGGGGCGGCGTGACGGATTACCGCGCGTTTGCCAAAGAGGTCTTGACCCACATCACCGATGTGTCCGTCTCGTTTGAGGTCTTTGCCGACGACGTCGAGACCATGGAGGTCGAGGCGCGCGAGATCGCTACCTGGGCCGAGAACGTCTACGTCAAGATTCCGTGCGTGACCACCAAGGGCGAGTCCACCGCCGAGCTGGTGCGCAAGCTGTCGGCCGACGGCATCAAGGTCAACGTCACCACCATCTTTACGCCTAAGCAGGTTGACGAGATGGTCGAGGCCGTTGACACCGAGACGCCGTCCATCATCTCGCTCTTTGCCGGCCGCATCGCCGACACCGGCGTCGACCCCATTCCGTTTATGACGGAGTCGGTCAAGAAGGCCGCCATCAAGCCCAACTGTGAGGTCCTGTGGGCGTCCACGCGCGAGCTCATCAACATTTACCAGGCCGAGGCCTGCGGTTGCCAGATCATCACGGTGCCCAACGGCATCCTGGCCAAGCGCAAGAACATCGGCCGTGACCCGTACGAGGTCTCGCTCGACACCGTCCGCGGCTTTGCCAAGGATATCGCGGCGCTCGGTTTCCATATCCTGCCGTAACGCGAACACTGGCTACGCCGCGGGTTGTTCGCCCCGGCTTTTCCTTTCCCTACCGCTCACGCGCTTCGCGGGGGTCGCGCTAGGCAAAGGAAAGGCCGGGGCTGCCGGCACGAGCTTGCCAGCAAGTTGGCGCTTGGCTTCCATATCCTGCCGTGGGCAAAGGTACCCCCGCCTGCGCCGTGCAAAATTGAGAGTATTCAGCAAGGTAAAGGCTTTTACCAGTTAACCGAAGCACGGAACAGCCCCCGTTTTGGCTCTGATGATGCTAAAACGGGGGCCGTTTTTGACTTTATTGCCTCTGAGGGGCGTTCGGGGCGGCGGAAATTGCAGAATACTCGCGATTTTGCACGTCGCGAGAGGGGGGACCCTTGCTTTAGGTGGTTTACTTCCCCTGCACCATGGTGAGCGAGATCTTCTTGCGGTCGCGATCGACCTTTTCCACCCACACCTTTACCGTGTCGCCGACGCGCACCACGTCGCTCGGGTGCTTGACGAAGCGGTTGGCCAGCTTGGAGATGTGCACGAGGCCGTCCTGGTGCACACCCACGTCGACGAAGGCGCCAAAGTCGACGACGTTGCGCACCGTGCCCTTGAGTTCCATGCCGGGCTCCAGGTCGTCGATGGAAAGTGCCGAGCGGCTAAAGGCCACCTCGGGCGCGTCGTCGCGCGGGTCGCGGCCGGGCTTCTTGAGCTCGTTGACAATGTCGATGAGCGTCAGGGTGCCGCAGTCCAGGTCGCTTGCCAGCGCCGAGATGCTGCCCAGGCGGCGCTCGATGTCGGGCACGCCGCCGCGGCTGAGCTCGCTTGCTTTAACGCCGGCGCGTTCCAAGACGGACGTGGCCACCTCGTAGCTTTCGGGGTGGACGCTCGTTGCGTCGAGCGGGTTCTTACCGCCGCTAATTCGCAAAAAGCCTGCAGCGTTGAGATATGCCTTGGGTCCCAGCTTGGGGACCTTCTTGAGCTGGCGGCGATCGGTGAAGGCGCCGTTTTCCTCGCGGAAAGCCACGATGTTCTTGGCCACGCTCGGCGTGATGCCCGAAACGTATCCCAGCAGGCTCGCGCTCGCGGTGTTGACGTCGACGCCCACGCGGTTGACGACGTCCTCCACCACGTGGCCCAGGGTGCGCGAGAGCTCGGCCTGGTCAAGGTCGTGCTGGTACTGGCCCACGCCGATGGACTGGGGCGGAATCTTGACGAGCTCTGCCAGTGGGTCCTGCAGGCGGCGGCCCAGGCTCATGGCGCCGCGCACGGTGACGTCCAGGTCGGGATACTCCTGGCTCGCGAGCTCGGAGGCGGAGTACACCGACGCGCCGGCCTCGTTAACAATGGTGTATCGCAGCCCAGGCGCCTGCTCGGCAATGAACTCCGAGACGACTTCCTCGGTCTCGCGGCTGGCGGTGCCGTTGCCGATGACGATGGTGTTGACGCCGTCCTTTTTGACGAGGCGGGCGAGCTCGCGCTTGGTGCCGGCGACGTCGTGGCGCGGCTTGGTGGGGTAGACCACGCCGTGGTCGAGTAGCTTGCCGGTCTCGTCCATGACGGCGACCTTGCAGCCGGTGCGGTAGCCCGGATCGAGCGCGAGCACGCGGGCGCCGCGCACAGGGCGCGCCGAGAGCAGGCCCTCGAGATTCTTGGCAAAGACGTTGATGGCCTCGGTCTGAGCGCGAACGGTGAGTTTGGCGCGGGCCTCGCGCTCCAGCGAGGGGGCCATGAGGCGCTTGTAACCGTCAGCGATGGCGGCATCGAAGATGGGCGCGAAGACGCCCTGGCGTCGGGGCCAACGGCTGCTGAGGCGCGCTGTGGCGGCAGCGCCGTCGACGTTCACGCGCACGCGGAGCTTGCCCTCGCGCTCGCCGCGGTCGATAGCCAGCACGCGGTGGTTGGGTATACGGCGCAGCGGCTCATCATAGTTGTAGTAGGGCTCGTAGGGAGTCTTTTCGGCGGGGTCGGTGGCCTCGACGACGATGTCGGCGGTGTTTTGCGTAAAGGCGCGCAGGTCGGCGACGTTCTCGGGGTCTTCGGCCACCGTCTCAGCCACGATGTCCGCCGCGCCGGCGAGCGCCTTCTCGGGCGTGTCGAAGCCGGCTTCCTCGTTGACGTAGGCCGCGGCGGTGTCGAGCGCGCTGCCCTTGGCCGAGGCCTGCATGATGATCATGTTGGCAAGCGGCTCCAGGCCTGCCTCGCGGGCCTTCTGTGCGCGGGTCATGCGCTTTTTGCGGTAGGGCTTGTAGAGGTCCTCGACACGCTGGAGCTGCGTGGCCTCTCGAATCTGCTGCTCGAGTTCGGGCGTGAGTTTGCCCTGGGCGTCGATGAGCAGAACGACGTCCTCTTTACGCTGCTCAAGATTGCGCAGGTAGGACAGGCGCTCGTCGAGTGCGCGCAGGGCGACGTCGTCCATGCCGCCCGTGGCTTCCTTGCGGTAGCGCGAGATAAAGGGGATGGTGTTGCCCTCGTCGATGAGCTTGACGGCCGCCTCGACGTTGGCGGCCTTAAGGTTGAGCTCGCGGGCGAGCTGGGCGATAAGATCCATGAAACTCCTTGCGGTAAAGGTGCGTTTGCAGCACAGAGCTACCAAGGATACCACCCGTCCCAAAAGACTGTTTTGGGCCGTGCCACGAAAATGACCTATCTACTACGTTTAACCCGTATGGGTCGACCATCCCCCGGTTTTCCGAAAATACGCAAGCCGTCTACCTGCGGTTTTTACTTCGCGAAATTTGGCACGGTTGAGGGCGATCGGTTAAACGTAGTAGATAGGCGCATTTCGTGGCGAACGAATCAGGCCGAGGTGCAAAATGGCCCCTCGCCCCAGAAAAATCGTCGGAAAGGTAGCAAAATGCCCCGCGGGCAGGAGGCTGCTCGCGGGGCAAAGAAGAGGGGCTTGTTGGTGGCGGACCGAAGGGTTCGGCATGGGGCTTCTGCCGCGGTCTGCCCTAAGGCGTTACAGCTCGACGAGCTGGCCGGTCTCGGCGGCCTCCTTGATAGCGTTGAGAAGCGTGAGCGTCTTAACGTTGTCGGCGGGGGTCACGACGGGCTCGACCTCGCGGCGGACAACCTTCACAAAGTGCTTGAGCTGCATCTTGTGTGGCAGTGCCGGGTCGACAGCCGGAATCTCCATCTGCAGCGGCTTGTGCCAGTTGGAGGCGCCGTCGTAGGAGAACTGGTGCAGGCGGGGCAGCGAAAGGGCGCCCTTAGTTCCGCCGATAAAGTAGGCGTCGGCGTCGAAGGGACGGTACTGCGGGTCCTCGCGAGCGGTGGCCTCCCAGTTCCAGGGGCTGGCGGTGGCGTCGGAGATGGTCATGCTCGCAAGCGCGCCATCGGCAAAACGGACGTTGACCACGGCGGAGTCCTCGGTCTCAAAACCGCGGGCGGCGCTGGACTGCATGCCCTGGACGGCAACGGGCTCGCCCAGCAGGTAACGGAGCAGGTCGACGTCGTGCACCAGGTTGACCAGGATCGGGCCGGCACCCTTCTTGCGGCGCCACTCGACGTCGAAGTACTCGTCGTTCTTATAGATCATATAGTGGAAGCTCGACACGGTGAGCTTGCCCAGCTCGCCGGACTCGATGATCTCCTTGGCCTTGTTGACGAAGGGGTTGTGGCGACGGTGCTGACCCACGAGCACGGGCACGCCGGCGGTCTCGGCCTCGGCGGCAAAGGCCTGGGCATCCTCGAGGTCGTTGGAGATCGGCTTCTCGACCAGCGGCACAATATTGCGCTTCACGGCCTCGCGGGCAACGCCCAGGTGCAGGTCGTTGGGGGTGGCGATGATGACGGCCTCGGGCTTGACCTCGTCCATCATCTGGGCGGGATCGGTGTAAAAAGGCACGCCGGCGGCCTCGGCCGTGGCGCGGGCGCCCTCAAAGGCGTCGGCGATGGCGACGAGCTCGGCCTCGGGCTCCTCGGTGACAAAGCGGATGTGGTTGCGGCCCATGGCGCCGGCGCCGATAACGGCAATGCGGACGGGGTTGAGCTCAGACATTTCGACTCCTTAATACTGGTGGCGGTGGAATGCGGCAAGGGGGCAGTCCCTTTGTCGCATCGATAAAACTAGGCGGACTTCTTCTTGCTGTCGGAGACCATCATGTAGACGGTGAGCACGACGGCGATGGCGGCGATCACGATGGCGCCGTAGAAGGACTGCTGGTAGGCGGCGCTGCCGGCCTCGGCGTGATACAGCACGGCGGTGATGGGCTGACTGATCCAGGTGGAAGCGGCGTAACCCAAAAACATGATGCCGTAGTTGACGCCGATGTTGCTGGTGCCAAAGGCGCCACCGGTGAGCGGCGGGTAGATGACGAGTAGGGCGCCAAAGCTAAAGCCGAGCAGGGCGAGCGCCACAAAGAACATGGCCTGCGTAAAGCTCATCGACATGATGACGAGCGCGACGATGGTGACGACAAGGCTGATGAGCAGTGACTTATAGGCGCCGAGCTTGTCGATGATCTGACCAAAGGACAGGCGGCCAACCAGGTTGGCGCAGGTGTTGACGGAGACCACCACACCGCCGAGGGCGACGGCCGCGGCGCTCGTGGGGTCGGCGAAGAGCTGGACGGCGGCGATGGAGGCAACCTTGCCCACGAGCAGAGTGCCCGCGGTGGCGGCAAAGGCGAAGGTGACGATGAGGACCCAGAAGCGCGGGGTCTTGACCATCTCGCCCGGGGTGAGGTCGCCGAAGGTGCCGGCATGTGCACCGCCCTTGGGGGCCTCGAATCCCTCGGGCAGCCAACCGGCCTCGGGGGCCTTCAGGAACAGGGCGGAGGCGGCGATCGTCACAAAGAAGATGACGCCGAGTGCCTTAAGGGCGCCAAAGATGCCCAGGCTCGGGATGAGCAGCGAGGCGAGCACCGGGGACAGCACGGCGGGGCCGGCGGTCGAAGCGGCCAGGGTGATGCCGGAGGCGAGACCCTTCTTGTCGATGAACCACTTTTGGCCGGTGGTGAGCGCCGGGTTGTAGCCCAGACCGTTGCCGATGGCGGCGACGAGCGAGAACCACAGGTAGAACTGCCACGGCTCGGTGACGGTGCCGGACATGAACCAGCCCAGGCCGTAGCACACGGCGGCGGCGATCACGACGTTGCGCGGGCCGATCTTGTCGGAGATGCGGCCGGCGAAGATGCCCGTCACGGCCATGATGGTCTGAAAGACCGGGAAAGCCCAGGTAAGAGCGCTCGACCACTCGGGGTAGACGGCGAGCAGGTTCTTGCTCACGACGGAATACAGCGCGATGGAGCTGATGAAGAACATGGTGACGCACGCGGCGGAAAGCACGACGGCGCGACCCTTGTTGGAGTTGGTGGAAGCCATTGGACTCTTTCTAATCGATACGGGGGAGGAGCGGGCGTGTCCGCGGGACCTCCCTGTCAGGTTGGTTTACTGGTCAGTCGGCTTGGCGACGCCGGACTCATCGGACCAGAGCTCGACACCCTTGTTCTTAAGGTAGTTGTCGGCATAGGCTCGGCGGCCGCCGGGCTTGGCGGTGAGGTCGCCCATCATGTTGGAGAAGCCGCCGTCGACCTTGATGGCGTCGCCGGTGGTAAAGTCCGAGCGCGTGGACGCCAGGAACATGACGGCGTTGGCGATATCGCTGACCTCGCCGATGCGGCGCGTGGCGATCAGACGGCTGCGGCTCTTTTCGACCTCGGGGTCGGCGTAGAAGTTGGCCGACATCGGGGTCTTAACGAAGCAGGGCTCGACGCAGTTGGAGCGCACGCCGTAGGGGCCCCACTCGGCAGCCAGCATCTTGGACATCATGTTGACGCCCGCCTTGGTGGAGCTGTACACGCCCGAGAACGTCTCGGGGGAGTGACTGGCGACGGTCGAGATGTGCACCAAGCGGCCCTGGCCGGCCTTGATCATCTCGCGACCAAAGCGCTGCGAGGTGATGAAGTAACCGGTGAGGTTGACGTTGAGCACCTGCTCCCAGTCGCTCAACGGCAGGTCTTCCATGGCTGCGAAGCGCAGGATGCCGGCGGTGTTGACGAGAACGTCGACGCGGCCGAAGTCGGCGATGGTGGCATCGACGGCGGCCTGAACCTCGGCCTCGTCGGTGGCGTTCATCTTGTAGCCCTCGGCGTGGATGCCAAACTCGGCGGCGAGGTCGGCGGCTGCGGCCTTGACCTTTTCCTCGTCCAGGTCGAGCATGACGACGTTGGCGCCATTGCGGGCGAACTCGCGGCAGATCTCGGCGCCCATACCGCCGAGCGCGCCAGTCACGGCGCAGACATCGCCCTCGAGCTTAAGCCAATTGCTCATAGGAACTTCCCTTCTTGTGCCTCCCGGTGGGTCGCTCCCATTAACCGACCCACGTGGTTTTCGCTGGTTATCGTATGCTTTGCATTTGCGCAGGTGAATTGCATATTTGTTAGAATGGCGTTAACCGTAGGTTTACACTGTGCAATGTAGTTTATGCTTAACCGAGCGCGTGACCTGCGAAAATAACCCCCTGTGGCGCCATGTGGCCACGGGTGCGAAAACGGGAGAATGACGTGTACGATCGACGACTTGAGGCCATATCGGCCGCCGCGGAGCTGGGAAGCTTCTCGCGTGCGGCGGCAAAATTGCGCGTGTCGACCCCGGCGCTCGTCAAGCAGGTGTCGGGATTCGAGGCCGAGTTCGGCATCACGCTGTTCGAACGCTCGCACTCGGGCGTCAAGGTGACGCCGGCGGGCGCACTGCTGGTGGACGACGCGCGCTCGATCATGCGGCAGTCCGAGGACGCGCTGCGCCGTGCCCGACGCGCGGCGGGCGATGGCGGTGCCGTGCGCCTGGGCGTGTCGATGATGTGCCCAGGGCGCCAAACGCTGTCGATGTGGTCGGGCATCCACGATCTGGAACCGTCGCTGCGATTTGAGATCGTGCCGGTAAGCGACCTCTACGACGAACGCGAGACCGTCATGCGCAGCCTCGGTCGCGAGGTGGATGTGGTGCAGTCGAGTTTTTCGACCCCGCGCTGGGGTGACGCCTGCCAAAAGCTCCGCATCGTTAACGTGCCGTTTTATATCGACGTGCCACGCACGAGCCCGCTGGCGCGCAAGACACGCATTACGGTTGCCGACCTGGAGGGCATGCGCCTGCGCGTGCTCCGCCACGGCAACGACGCAATGGACAGCCTGCGCATCGACCTTCTGGCCGACGGCGGCGTTGACGTGATCGACGTGGACAGCTTTGACTTTGCGCTCTTTAACGAGGCAGAGGAAAAGGGCGACGCGGTGCTCACCTGCGGCGCATGGTCGGGGGTACACCCGGCCTTTGTGGGCGTGCCGTTCCTATGCGGTCGCGAGGTGCCGGTCTTTTTGCACTATCCGCTCGAGCCCACCCTCCAAGTCCAAAAATTTGTCAACGCCATGGCACAACTTCTCAAATAGCTATCGTGTCGATGATTCTTTAATTCCCGTCCTAGAAAAATCATCTGGTAGAGTTGACCTCACGTGAATTTCAGCACACTGCGTATCACCTGTGCTTTTGTCATTTGGGGGAGTGAACTTGTGAATACTTCTGTCGCCAAGAAAGCCAGCCGGGCGATGCGCCTGCTCATGATGGTGCTCACGGCAGTTCTCATCTTCTTCTTCATTAATGTTATGTTGCTCGTCTCCGATATCCAGGGCACGGCGCGCGTGGTCAACTACGCCGGTCTGGTGCGCGGTACCACGCAGCGAATCGTTAAGCTCGAGGATGCAGGCCAGCCTCAAGATGACCTGCTCAAAGCCGTGGATTCATACATAAACGGTTTGCGTTACGGAAGTGATGACCTCAACCTCGTCCGCCTCGATGACGACGAGTATCAGGCAAAGATGACCGAGCTTGCAAATTATTATGATGAGCTTTGCGCCGAGATCAGCCGCGTGCGCGAAGTCGGCTACGAGAGCACCGATATCATCGCGATGAGCGAGGAGTTCTTTGGTATTTGTGACGATGCCACATGACTCGCAGAGGACTACTCTCAGGAGAAGGCGTCGGCGCTCAACTATCTCGAGGGCTTGGTGATCATCGACATCGTGGGCTTGGTGGCGACCTTTGCGGTCGAACTTGTTCGCGCGGTGCGCACTGCCGCGCTCAACCGCGAGCTGCAGAGCAAAGTCTATCTCGACGAAGCCACGGGACTGCCCAACAAGAACAAGTGCGAGGAGATCTTGGGGCAGGAGCGGCCTGTCTCCGCGGAGGCGCCCGTTGCGGTGTGCGTCTTCGACCTTAACAATCTGCATACGGTCAATAACAACTTCGGCCACGAGAAGGGCGACGAATACATCCGTTCTTTTGCCCAGCAGCTGGGGTGCGTGGCGTCCGAGACCTGCTTTGTGGGCCGCGACGGCGGCGATGAGTTTATCGCGGTGCTGTGGGATGCCGATCGAACTGCTGTGGAGTCCTGTCTCGCTCGGGTTCGTGCGAACGTGAACGAGTATTCCGAGGCTCACCCCGACATGCCTATCAGCTATGCGGTGGGCTATGCACTTTCCAGTGATTTTGATGAACCGCCTACGATGCGCGAGCTCTTTTCCCAGGCCGACAAAAACATGTACATCGACAAGAACCGCGTAAAGACAGCCGAGGCAGCCGGGCCGCAACGCGAGGAACGGTAAGCTTGTAACAAAGGGCATAGAAAAGCCCCCACAGCTCATATGAACTGCGGGGGCTTATGCGTTGCGGTGCATTGTGTTTGGGTCGTTGAGATGAGTCGATTTGCCCCGAAAGAGGAGGGCATTGACCTTAGGGTCATGCCCGACGAATGAGCGGCAAATCGGCCATCTCGGCGGGCCGAACTACTCCAGCTCAAACGCTCCGGTGTAGAGCTGGTAGTAATACCCGCGCTTGGCGATCAGCTCATCGTGGTTGCCGCGCTCGATAATGCGGCCGTGGTCCAGACAGATGATCGCGTCGGAGTTGCGCACGGTGGACAGGCGGTGCGCGATGACAAACGTCGTGCGGCCTTCCATGAGCTTATCCATGCCCGCCTGCACGATGGCCTCGGTGCGGGTGTCGATGCTCGACGTGGCCTCGTCCAGAATCATTGCCGGCGGATCGGCGACGGCGGCGCGTGCAATCGAGATCAGCTGGCGCTGGCCCTGCGACAGCTGCGCGCCGTTGCCGGTGAGCATGGTGTCGTAGCCGTCGGGCAGGCGGGTGATAAAGTCGTCCGCGCCCGCGAGCTTGGCCGCCGCGATGCACTCCTCGTCGGTAGCGTCCAGGTTGCCGTAGCGGATGTTATCCATCACAGTGCCGGTGAACAGGTTCACGTCCTGTAGCACGACGCCCAGCGAGCGGCGCAGGTCGGCCTTGCGGATCTTGTTGACGTTGATGCCGTCGTAGCGGATCTTGCCGTCGGCGATGTCGTAGAAGCGGTTGATGAGGTTGGTGATGGTCGTCTTACCGGCACCGGTGGCGCCGACAAACGCGACCTTCTGGCCCGGCTTGGCAAACACGGACACGCCGTGCAGCACCTCGTGGTCGGGCGTGTAGCCAAAGTCGACGTTGTCCATGACCAGGTCGCCGCGCAGCGGCACGTACTCGATCTCGCCGGTTGCGCGGTGCGGATGTTTCCACGCCCACATGCCGGTGTGGTGGTCGGCCTCCTCGAGCTGCCAGGTGTCGGGGTTCACCTGAGCGTTGACGAGCGTCACATAGCCTTCGTCGGCTTCGGGCTCCTCGTCGATGAGCTCAAAGATACGGTCGGCGCCGGCGAGGCCCATGACCACGGCGTTGATCTGCTGCGAGATCTGGCCGATCTGTCCGCAGAACTGCTTGGTCATGTTGAGGAACGGCACCACGACGGCGATGGACAGTGCCATGCCCGAGATGCTCAGGTTGGGCACGCCCAGCGCCAGGAAAATGCCGCCTGCCAGTGCGACCAGCACGTAGAGCAGGTTTCCCAGGTTCATAAGGATGGGCATGAGGATGTTGGCGTACATGTTGGCCTTCTGCGAGACCTCGAAGAGCTTTTCGTTGCGCTCGTCAAAATCGGCTTCGGCGGCAGACTCATGGCAGAATGCCTTGACGACCTTCTGGCCGTTCATGACTTCCTCGATGTGGCCCTCGACCACGCCGAGCTCGGCCTGCTGCGCAATAAAGAAGCGCGCGGAGTTGGAGCCGAGCAGCTTGGTCATAAAGGTCATAAAGGCGACGCCTGCCACAATGACCAGGCACATCCAAACGCTGTAGTACAGCATGATAAAGAACACCGTGACGATGATGATGATCGTCATGAGCAGGTTGGGCAGCGACTGGCTGATCATCTGACGCAGCGTGTCGATGTCGTTGGTGTAGTGGCTCATGATATCGCCGCGCTGGTGCGTGTCGAAGTAGCGGATCGGCAGGTCCTGCATGCGGTTGAACATCTTCTCGCGCAGCTTCTCCAGCGAGCCCTGCGTGACGATGGCCATGGCGCGGTTCCAGAAGAGCGAGGACAGGATGCCGATGCCGTAGATGCAGGCGAGGGTGGTCACGAGCTGTGCGATCTTGGGCTGCGCGGCTTCCCAATCGCCCGACTGCCACGATTCGCTAATAATCTGCAGGGCGCTCTGAAGGAAGGTCGCGCCGATGGAGTTGATGATGGCGCAGAGCACCACGCCGACGACGACGAGGGGCAAAAGCACGGGGTAGAAGCCAAAGAGCGTCTTGATGAGGCGCGACATGGTGCCACCCTTGCGGTTGAGCGCGCGCTCGGCGGTCGTTGCCTTACTCATGTGCCTCGCCTCCTTCCTGGGTCTGAGCTTGTGTTGCGGATGCCTCGGTGTCGGCTTCGACGGCCTCCTCGCCCTCGGCAGACATCTTGTTCTGCGAGGTAAAGGTCTCGCGGTAGATCTCGCTTGTCTTAAGCAGCTCATCATGGTTGCCGATCTGCGCGATGTGGCCACCCTCCATGACGATGATGCGGTCTGCATCCTGCACGGAGCTAATGCGCTGGGCGATGATGAGCTTGGTCGTGTTGGGCAGATAGCTTGCCAGTCCTGCGCGAATCTTGGCGTCGGTCTTGGTGTCGACGGCGCTGGTGGAGTCGTCCAGGATCAAGATCTTGGGGCGACGCAGCAGGGCACGCGCAATGCACAGGCGCTGCTTCTGACCGCCGGAAACATTGGAGCCGCCCTGCTCGATCCAGGTGTCGTAGCCCTTGGGGAAGCCGTCGACAAACTCATCGGCGCAGGCCAGATGTGCCGCTTCGCGGACCTCCTCGTCGGTGGCGTTCGGGTCGCCCCAGCGCAGATTCTCGGCAATGGTGCCGCTAAACAGCACGTTTTTCTGCAGCACCATGGCGACCTGGTGGCGCAGCGCGTCCAAGCCGTAGTCGCGCACGTCCATGCCGCCTACGCGCACGGTGCCTTCGGTGGCGTCGTACAGGCGGGCAATGAGGTTTACGAGCGTGGACTTGGCCGAGCCGGTGCCGCCGATGATGCCGATGGTCTCGCCGCTCTTAATGTGCAGGTCGATGTCGTCGAGCGCCTGGCGTTTCGCATGCGCGGAATACTTAAAGCTCACGTGGTCAAAGTCGATGGAGCCGTCGACAACCTCGAGCACGGGCTCGGCGGGATCAGCGATCGTGGGTTCGGCGGCAAGCACCTCGGTAATGCGGTGTGCCGATTCGTCGGCCATGGTCACCATGACAAAGATCATCGACAGCTGCATCAGGCTCATGAGGATCTGGAAGCCATAGGTAAAGATCGAGGAGAGCTGGCCCACGTCGAACAGCGTGCCCTGGCTCGTGATGATGAGCTTGGAGCCCAGGTAGATGATGACGACAAACGCGCCGTTGACGCAGATGTTCATCATGGGGTTGTTAAAGGCGAGCAGCTTCTCGGCGCGGGTGAAGTCCATCTGGACGTCGCGTGCGGCGGTCGCGAACTTCTCCTTCTCAAAGTCTTCGCGCACATAGCTCTTAACTACGCGCATGCCGGTGACGTTTTCCTCGACGGACTCGTTAAGGGCGTCGTACTTGTGGAACACGCGCGAGAAGATGGGGCGCACCTTAAAGATGATAAAGAACAGCCCAAAGCCCAGCAGCGGAATGATGACCAGGTAGACCATGGCAACGCTGCCGCCCATGATAAATGCCATGGTAAAGGCGAAGATCAATACCAGCGGCGCGCGCACGGCGATACGGATGATCATCATAAAGGCCTGCTGCACGTTGTTGATATCGGTGGTCAGGCGCGTGACGAGCGAGGAGCTCGAGAACTCATCGATGTTGGCAAAGCTGAACGTCTGGATCTTGTAGAACAGGTCGTGACGCAGGTTCTTGGCGAAGCCGCAGCTCGCATGGCTGCAGGTGACGCCGGCCGCGGCGCCAAAAGCAAGCGACGTCAGCGCGATGAGTACCAAAAAGCCTGCGGTGGGAAGCATCTCGGCTACGGTGGCGCCGTCTTTGATGGCGTCGATCAGGTTGGCGGTGATAAATGGAATCAGCATTTCGCAGAGCACCTCGCCAAGCACGAGCAACGGCGTGGCAACGGTGACTTTCATATAGTCGCGGATGCTGCCCATGAGGGTTTTAATCATCCAGTTCCTCCCAGGTTACACGGATTTTCTCGAGCATTTCGGCGAGCTGCTCGCGCTCGTCGTGCGTAAGGGCGCTAAAGGCCTGTTCCCTAAAGCGAATGCGGGCTGCCTGCTCAACACGGGCCTTTTCCCATCCCGCTTCGGTCAGGCGGATGGTGAGCTGCCGACGGTCTTTGGGATTGCGACTGCGCTCGATAAGACCGCCCAGTTCGAGCTTGGACAGAATCTCGGAAAGGGACCCTGGCTTGAGGTCGAAGTGCATGCCGAGCTCCTGTTGGGACAGCTCGCCGGTCGGCTGCTTGGCGAGTAGGCAGACAATAGGCGCCTTGCCAGATATGCCGCCGCCGTGAAAATGCATGTAATGGCCGCAAAACCCCAGCCCATTGAGGATTCGCTTGGCGAGACGGTCTTTGTCGGACTGGGTCTCGGGCTCGTCTGCTGGCCGTGAGGGGTCGCCGCCGGGTTCATGCGGATAGGCGAGTGGTTCAACACGCATATCTAATCTTCGCTCCTTTCTTTAGTTAGGTAGTGAAATTGTTTTGTGCCTAACCAATCTAGGAGCATGAGAAATGAATGTCAAGGTACCAAACTTATTAAGTTACGGCGTTTTGCCAAACGCCGTAACCGCTCGACGCTGCAAGCGTTCCTAAGCGGCAATCTGACGTTCAATCGTCGGGCATGGCCACAAGGCCTATGCCCTCCTCTTTCACGTCACCTTGCTCGCTTAGGAACGCTTTCGCTGTCCGTCCTCAACCTGTGATTCCGCCACGGTCCGCTTCGGTGCATGTGATCCCTTGGGGACGGAGGAAAAGGGATCATTTTCCGAAACCTTTTCGCAACAATGCGCTCTTCGCGACCGTAGCGCCCGCTCACAACGTCCCCTGCGCTACACTTAGTCGCACTGTGGCGCTGCTGCGCCGTGCCCGAACCAAGGGAGACCCTCATGAAGAACACTCAGCTGCTGCTGATCAACGATATGTGCGGCTACGGCAAGGTCGCGCTTTCCGCCATGCTGCCGGTGCTGTCGCATATGGGCTACCGCATCCACAATCTGCCGACGGCGCTGGTGTCCGATACGCTCAACTATCCCAAGTTCTACATCCACGACACCACCGAGTACGTGCGCCAAAGCCTCGCTATCTGGGAGGAGCTCGGCTTTGAGTTCGACGCTATCTCGACCGGCTTTATCGTGACTGAGGAAGAGACGCGCATCATCTCGGACTTTTGCCACCGTCGTGCGCAAAAGGGCACCAAGGTGTTCGTCGACCCCATCATGGGCGACAACGGCAAGCTCTATGCGGGCGTGCCCGAATCCACGATCGGTCTCATGCGCAGCCTGCTCGAGTGCGCCGACTACGCGGTTCCCAACTACACCGAGGCCTGTTTGCTCACCAACACGCCTATCGTCGAGCAAATCACGCCCGATGAGGGCCGCGCTCTTGTGGATGCCGTGCGTGCCCTGGGCGCCAAGTCGGTGGTCATTACGAGCGCTGTGGTCGACGGTGCGAATGTCGTCATCGGTTACGACCATGTGGCGGGGGAGTACTTCACGATTCCCTTCGACCTGATCCCGGTTTACTTCCCGGGCACGGGCGACACGTTCTCGGCGGTGCTCGTCGGCCGCGTTACGGCAGGTTGGAGTCTGCAGCGCGCGACGTCCGATGCCATGCGCGTGGTGGCTGAGCTTATCGAGCGCAATGCCGACCAAGAGGACAAGTCGGCTGGCCTTCCCATCGAGGCCTGCCTGGATGTGATCGACCATGAGTAATGCTGGCGAGGGCGGCGCCAAGCCTGCGGGCGAGAACAAGCCGCTCGGCGCGCCGCGGGGCAAGCGTCCGCGCATCCGCGTGAGCTGCGTGGATCAGCTGGGTGCGTGCCGCTGCCACCATGGTCACAAGCCGGGCGACGTTTTTGACTTCGACCGAGACCGCGGCAAGATGTGTGCCATGGCCTGCCATGTGGGCTTTCCCTATATCGATATCCTGCGCTATGGCGGAACCGTGCCTGGCAACGAGCCCGGTACGGCAAAGTTCTGCTGCCCCGAGGTCGATACGTTGAACGTCTGGCTCGCCGAGATCGTCGACGAGTAGTCGAGCGCAATGTGACAAAGGGACAGTCCCTTTGTCACATTCGCTGGGGCTGCCCCTTCTTTCTGCTTATAATCCTAAATCTCTGCATTTCATCCGATTTTAGGTTCTAAAAATCCTACATTTCATCGATAATCAAGCGCATAAAACTTTGCATTTCATTTGATGACACTGAGGGGAGAGCCTATGCTGCGCAGGAAAATAGCGGCAGAGCTGGAGCGTTGGCTGAAGTCTGCCGAGCAAAAGGCCTTATTCATCACGGGTTCTCGCCAGATCGGCAAAAGCTATTCGATTCGCGCGTTTGGCAAAGCCAACCACGCAACCTACATCGAACTCAACCTCATGGAAAATCGCCAGGCAAAAGATGCTCTTCTCGAGGCGCGAGATGCCGATGATTTCATCAGCAGGGTGACGCTTCTTTCGGGAAAGCCGATAGCGCCAGGCAAAACGCTCGTGTTTATCGATGAGGTCCAAGAGGCCCCCGACATCATGACGATGGCAAAGTTCCTTGTTGAGGACGGGAGGTGCCGCTGGGCGTTTTCGGGGTCAATGCTTGGGACCCAGTTCAAGGGTGTCAGGTCCTATCCCGTGGGGTATGTCCACGAGCTTAGGATGTTCCCGCTCGATTTTGAGGAGTTTTGCTGGGCAACCGGGGTGAGCGAGGGGGCTCGCCAAACGATACGCGACGCGTGTATCAGCGAGAAGCCCATTCCTGGTTACATTCATGACGCGATGATGGCAAACTTCAGGACCTATACCGTTGTCGGCGGAATGCCGGAGGTCGTGCAGCGTTTCCTTGACACGCAGGGCGACCTTGCCTCTGTTCGTCAGCTACAGTCCGAGCTCAACGAACAGTACCGACGGGATATTTCCAAGTATGCAAGCGGGCATGCCCTTCAGGTGCAGAGCATCTACGATCAGCTCCCCATTATGCTTGAGGGCGAACACAAGCGTTTCGTGCTCAATTCCATTGACCCCAAGGCGCATTATGAGAAGTACCAGCGAGATTTTGTATGGCTTGTCGATGCCGGCGTTGCTCTCAAAGCCGATATCGTAACCGAGCCAAAAACGCCCCTGCTCAAGACGGCGCGGCCATCGCAGTTCAAGCTATATCAATCGGATACGGGCATGTTGATGGCGCGCTACCCCGTTGGAGTCGCCCAAGCGGCGTATCTTGATAGCAAGGAGCCCAACCTGGGCGGCATTTACGAAAACGTGGTGGCCCAGCAGCTGGCTGCCCAAAATCGCCAGCTTTACTACTATCAGACAAAAAAGCGCGGTGAAGTGGACTTTGTGGTCGATGGGCCGGATGGGACGGCTGTTCCGATCGAGGTTAAATCGGGCTCCTATTACCACGCGCACGCTGCGCTCGGTCATGTGCTTGATACGGCTGAATATGGCGTAAGGCTCGGGATTGTTTTCTCGAGAGGCAACGTTGAGCGCAACGGAGCGGTTCTCTATTTGCCGCTATATGCGACCTGGGCCCTTTCGGATGTTTTGGGCGACTCCTGCGCCGAGGGGATAAAGCTGGAGATCAATCCGGTCTAGGGCCAGTCCCGGATGTGACAAAGGGGCAGTCCCTTTGTCACATCCGGGAGCGTGGATTTTCTTCCGTATAGAGCGCACTTGAACGCTCAAAGTGGGAGAAAATCTACGCTCGATTTATGCCGTGGGCGCGGTTCGGGCGCCCACGAACCTACAGCTGCTCGAGCATAGCGGGGCAACCGGCGGATACATC
>CABTWP010000013.1 GCA_902488525.1 uncultured Collinsella sp. | reverse complement strand
TCAGACGTGTGCTCTTCCGATCTCGACGATTTTGCCCGCTTGTTACTCGCTGTAGCGGGTGGCTATGGCGGCTCGCACCATGCCGGTGCTCATGAGGTAGGTCACCAGGAAGTAGCCACCGTATGCTGCCAGGAAGATTGCACAGGTGAGGCCCACGGTGCCGCCGATGCTCATATTTCCGAATATGCTCACCAGCTCGATGATCACCTTAAGTGCCACAAAGGAGTGCGCCAGGCCCACTGCCAGCGGGAACAGGAAGAACACCGCTTGCTGCGCCATCACCGAATGGCGAATCTGGCGGTCGTCACAGCCGATCTGTGCCAGCACACGATAGCTGCGGCTGCCATCGGCCACGTTGGAGAGTTGCTGGATCGACAGAATCGCCGCGCATGCAACGACCAATACAAAGCCGATGTAGATGGCTAGGTAGCTAATCAAGCCGTTCATTTGCGCTGCCTGCGTGTACATCTCGGAGCGTGTGATGAAGGTTCCCCACGACCCCGGCTCCTTGCCGTCAACGAGCAGATTGTCGAGCACAGTGTATTTAATGCTCTCGTCTGCCTCGGTCGTATCCATCCCCTGTTTGTAGTTAACGAGCAGGCTACTGGAATACGGCTGCAGATTAAGTTGGGACAACAGCTCGTCGGCAACGACGACGGTACCCCCATTACTGCCCATCGCCGAGTTGGCGATGGCCGCCGTATCTTCGTCCGACTTATCGGTTGCGGGCTTGAGCGTATGCCCGCCCAAGGTAAGGGTATGGCCGCCAGCCATATACTTGGTGTACAGGTCGACCAGCTCGCCGCCCATATCACACGTGAGCAGATACTGGTCGTGACCGATGTGCACCGGCTCCTTGCCCATCATCTGGCGCAGTTTGTTGTACTGACTTGCCGGCGTCACAGACAGGCCTGTCATGTCGGCATTGCTACCCCCGAACGCCTTGGGAAGCTTTTCGCCCATGGTCTTGCACATCTCACTTGGGGTCACCGAAGGATCCGAGCCGCCAAGCGGGTAACTCAGATACGAATCGATCTGCACATGCTCACCGGCAACATCGGCGATATTGACCTTCTTGCCGGTCTCGTCGTTGTTGTCCGCCGACTTGCCCTTAATACCGTCTGCAACGTTATCGTGATCGATACGATCGCCGTGCCATGCGGGGTACAAATCGACCGTACTATCGGCCAGCACCATGCGATCGGCTTCAGACGGATTGACATACTCTTTGTAGTAGTCGAGCGTATCGGGCGTGTAATAGGCATACGTCTGAGACACGTCAACAGGGTTATAGCGCTCCAGGTTTTCGTTCATCACGTTGGCAATCGACATACCGCACGTCACAGAAGTGATGGCCAAAAACAGGAGCATCGCGATGACGCCCATCGAAAAGCACACCGTGTTGACCTTGGCCGCAAGCTGGCGCACGATAAACATGTTGAGGCCGCGCCAATACACGCCGCGCAGGCTCTGCAGCAGCTTGATGAGCATGCCCGAAAGTCCCCAGAACAGGGCAAAGGTGCCCACGGTAACCATAGCGGTCGTAATACCAAACTGGGTCATGGCCTCTTGCAGCTTGCTGTCCGTCGCGGTTAGCGGGAACCCATCACGTAGCAGACGGTAATAGGCCACGCCCACAAGCACCACGCCCACGGCAAAAATGGCAATCGCGATCCAGGGGTTGCGTGTCTTGATGCTCTCGTTGCGACGCTCGGAACCCATAAGCTCGATGAGTTTGGTACGACGCACGGCGCGCAGGTTCAGCAGTAACGTGAGTATGAACATTACGAGCATGCAGGCAAGGGTCAGATTGAACGCATGCACCGAGAAAAAGAAGTGGAAATTGGCGATCTGTGTCTTAAAGAGCGAGGCCGTAAAGAACGTCATGAGCTGGGAGAGTCCCACGCCCAGCACAATGCCGGCGACAAAGGCGCCGACCGAGACGATCACCGTCTCGAGCGCCATGATCGTGGCGACGCGCCCACGCCCCATGCCGAGCACCTGGTACAGGCCAAACTCCTTCTTGCGGCGTTTCATGATGAAGTTGTTGGCATACACCATCAAAAAGGCCATGACACCGGCCAAAAAGTACGTCAGGTCGCCGAGCATGCTGCCCATAACCTGTGCCAAGCCCTTTTCATCGATGCCGGCGATGTCGACCTGCATCGAGATGGTGTTAAAGGCATAGAAGACCGTGACGCCCAGGGTGAGCGTCAAAAAGTAGACGAGGTAGTCGCGGCCGGCGCGGCGGACGTTGCCCCAAGCGAGTTTACAGAGCATCGGAGCCCTCACCGCCCATCATGGCAACGACCTCCATAATGCGGTCGAAGAACTCTCGGCGGTCGATGTCGCCGCGGCGCAGCTCGGTGAAGATCTTGCCGTCGCGGATAAACAGCACGCGGCTCGTATAGCTGGCAGCAAAGCTGTCATGCGTGACCATGAGCACGGTGGCGCGCAGGCGGCGATTGAGGGCCTCCAGGCTCTCGAGCAGCAGGCGGGCGCTCTTGGAATCGAGGGCGCCGGTGGGCTCGTCGGCCATGATCATGGTGGGGTCGGTGACGAGCGCGCGAGCCGCGGCAACGCGCTGCTGCTGACCGCCGGACATCTGGTAGGGATACTTGTCGAGCACCTGACTGATAGACAGACGCGCAGCCACATCCTGCACGCGGGTCGAGATCTCTGCCGAGTTTGTGCGGGCAATGGTGAGCGGCAAGGCGATGTTCTCGCGTGCCGTGAGCGTATCGAGCAGGTTAGAATCCTGGAAGATAAAGCCGAGCTCCTCGCGGCGGAACTGCGAGAGCTTGGCCTGCTTCATGCGTGTTACGTCCTGCCCGTTGATGCGGATCGTGCCACTTGTGGCGCTATCGATGGTCGACACGCAGTTGAGCAACGTCGACTTGCCCGAGCCCGAAGCGCCCATGATGCCCACAAATTCGCCGCGGTTGACGGTAAAGCTGACGTCATTGAGCGCGCGGGTCACGTTGCCCAGCGCTCCATATACCTTTTCGAGATGCGCGACCTCCAGTACCGGGGTCGCCATGTGCGTGCTTTGCATACCGAGTCCTTTCTTGCGATTAGTCTACGGCATCTATAGTCGCAAGAAGACGAGTCGGCTACCATCGATATGGCTTACGCTTGCCTTACCGTTGTGTAAGGTACGGGTAGCTACCCTGTCACGTGTTGATGTTGAGGGAGGACTCCTGTTGAAGACTGTTCATGTTGCCGCTGGAATCATTCGCAAGGATGGATCTGACGAGCTGCTTGCCGTGCAGCGCGGCTATGGCGACATGCAGGGACTTTGGGAGTTTCCCGGTGGCAAGCTCATGCGCGGCGAGACGCCCGAGGACGCCGTACGCCGCGAGCTCATGGAAGAGCTGCAGGTCAAAGTCACCAACCTGCGCGATTTTTACACCGTTGAGTATGACTACCCCGATTTTCATCTCTCAATGGAGTGTTACTACTGCTCGCTGGCTAAAGAATCCGATGAGCCCCAGAAGCACGACCGCCAGCTCGATATCCGCTGGATTCCGCGCACCTCGCTTGCCACGGTTGAGTGGATGCCCGCCGACAAAGGACTTATCGATGCCCTGATTGAGTTGAAGGAAGATTGGTTTGAGGCTAACGCCGCCAGCGACGCCGAGGCCACCACGGCAGACGAATCTGCTACCAAACCCAAGCGCGCACCTAAGCGCCGCAGCAAAAAGCGTCCCAAGCCCGGCCTACTCGACGGCATCGATACCTCGGACCTTTCAGCCGACGAGCGCGAACTGGTGCGCCGCCGCGCCGCTATAAAAAAGTCCATGAAGGGCAACAAGCGCGCCAACACCAAGCCCGAGCTGCTCGTACGACAGCGCCTGCGGGCCGCGGGCCTTACGGGCTATCGTTTGGAATGGAAGGTACCCGGCAAGCCCGACATCGCCTTTCCCGGGCGCAAGATCGCCATCTTCGTCAACGGCTGCTTTTGGCATCGCTGCCCCAAGTGCAACCCCAGCCAGCTCAAGCGCAACGTTGAGTTTTGGGAGGCAAAGTTCCGTCGCAACGTCGAGCGCGACCGAGCAGCCATCAACGCACTTACCCAAATGGGCTGGACGCCCATCACCGTCTGGGAATGCGAGCTCAAAAAAGACCGCATCGACGCCACGATGGAAAAGGTCATCGAACAGGTACGGGCTGCAGGGCCGCAGCGCTAACAGCGAGCATTCACACGCCCCACACAGGCGAGCCACATCCGCGCCACAAACCTTAGAAAGCCCTTAAGCTCAAAACCTTTCAAGAGTGTTACCCGATAGCTTTGACCTGCGGTTTCATTGTTACATCAAATCTGATTAAGCCTTTCTTTAGCGCTTCCTTATCTGCGCTCGCGGCATAATACTGCCAACGCACGGGACCTAGCAGCACACCCCGTGCGCAACCTTTTGGTGGACATCGAGGAGGCCGCATAAGCATGCATTCTTCCAATGCCGTAGCACGGCAGCCATCCCTAAAACATGCAGACCTTTTCTCCTTCCCCCCGACACAGAGAGACGGCCTCCTCGACTCCCCCACCACAAAAGCCAAACGCTCAACCAACCAGAGCCACAACTTGCGAGCATCGTTCGAAAAGCTCCAAGCATCTCTAGACAAAACCTTCCCCAACCAAGCAAGGGCATACTAGCCCCCACCAACAAAGCGCCCCTCACGCCCCACTATTCCGCCCCAACGCCACAAGGGCGATCGAGCAGGACGGCTTGGGCGGGCCCCCGTACTTAGTTTCCAAAATCATTCCGCAGCGCGAAGGCCCCCGTTGCCAACGCTTCGTAGAAGCGAGGCAACGGGGGCCTTCATGCGCGAGGACGTTTTGGAAACTAAGTACGGGGGGCCCGCCCAAGCCGTCCGGTGGGATCAGAGTACCCTTGCTGTTACTCTGCTTTGCCCACAGAGTTGAGGTTAGTCATGCGGATCTTAACCAGCTCGGTGATCTCACGCATGCCCTCCTTGGCCGGCTTCTTGGGGTCGAAGCAGGCGGGGTTCTCGGCCATGTAGGCCATGAAGCCCTTGGTGTAGGCCTGACGCAGCTCGGTGGCGTAGTTAACCTTGCAGATACCGTTCTTCACAGCCTCGGCAACCTGCTCATCGGGCACACCAGAGGTGCCGTGCAGAACCAGCGGCACGTCGACGGCGTCGCGGATGGCCTTGACCACGGACTGCTCGATGTGCGGATCGCTCGTGTACACACCGTGGCTGGTGCCAACGCCAATAGCGAGAGAGGTGCAGCCAGTGCGCTCGACGAACTCCTTGGCCTCAGCCGGATCGGTGTAGGGGCTCTCGCCCTCAACCGCGGGACCGTCGTCCTCCTTGCCGCCAACCTTACCGAGCTCGGCCTCGACGGGCACGCCCATGGCGCGGCCAGCGTCGGCGACGGACTTGGTCAGGGCGATGTTGTCCTCGAAGGACTCGTGCGAACCGTCGATCATGACAGAGGTGTAGCCCGTGCGGAAAGCCTGCATGCAGCGGTCATAGCCATCGCCGTGATCGAGGTGCAGGGCGACGGGCACGGAAGCGCGCTCGGCGGCAGCCTTGACCATGCCGTAGAAGTAGTCCAGACCAGCGGTCTTGATGGTGCCCGGGGTGGTCTGCATGATGACGGGGGACTTGGTCTCCTCGGCAGCGGCCAGAACGGCCATAACAAACTCAAGGTTCTCGACGTTGAAAGCGCCAACAGCGTAGTGGCCGGCCTGAGCGTCCTTGAGCATCTTTTCGGTGGTAACAAGTGCCATGAGCGTTTGCTCCTCTCCCTCGCCCGCATCTGGACATCGGGCGTAGTTGTTCACAAGGCGTTTTACCTTGCGTTTTTCTGCGTTCATTGTATGAAATTCAGCGTCTTTGCACGTGCGAGATATTGAGCCCATGCAGGTCAATACAGTCGTTTTTGAAAAGTAAACGGAAGGAATTTGAGCCAAGTGGACATGTTCGATATTGAATTATGGGCGTTCAGCGTCTTTCTTTTATAGAAAAGATAAGTAATCGAAAGGTGTTTTCTTACTCAAAAAGAAAATGAACGAAAATAGAGTCAACACAATTCCTGCAAATTTAGCCGAGAATGGAGCAAGCATGGCCCAAGCCACCAACCGTGCCTTTGCCGACGAACGCCGTACCGCCATTATGGAAATGCTCGATCATAATGCCTCGGTGCAGGTAGCAGAAATCGCCCAGACCTTTGGCGTGTCCTCCGTCACCGCCCGCGCCGACCTTGACGCGCTCGCCGAAGCAGGCAAGCTGCGCCGCACACACGGTGGTGCCGTATCGCTCCACAAACGCCTAACCGTTTCCACGCAGGATCGCCGCATCAATGTCAACGTCGCCGCCAAGCAGGCCATCGCGCAAAGCGCCATCGAGCTCGTCAATGACGGCGACACGCTGCTCGTCGACTCGGGCACCACGGCGCTCGAGTTCGTCCGGCTCCTCGATCAGCGCGACGGTATCACCGTCATCACGGCCGACATTACCATCGCCGATTATATTGACGAGAGCATGCCCTCGGTCGATGTCGTCATGCTGGGCGGGGCACTGCGCAAAGGTCATCGCTATCTGTACGGCCCACTTACCATGCAGGCTCTCCAAATGGTCCACGCCGATCTTGCCGTCATGTGCCCTGGCGCTTTTGTTCCCGGCTGCGGCTTTACGACCGACTTTCCCCAGATGGCCGAGACCAAAACAGCTATGATCGCCGGAGCCCATCAAAGCGTCGCCCTCATGGACGCTAGCAAGGTTAACGGACGCGGCATGTACCGCTTTGCCGAACTGACTGATGTCGACACCATCGTGATGGACCGTGACCCCGATCATGCCGTCGCCACCTCAATCGCCGAGGCCACCGACAGCGCACGTCCAGCCCTCATCATCGCCGGCGCTTAAACAAAAACCACCACAAAGGTGCCTGTCCCCTTTGTGGTGGTTGTGATGGCTGAGCGTCAAAAGTGAGCGTGTCGCTACTTGGACAGCTCGTCGGCGAGGGCCTCGATCTGGGCGCGCGAGGCTTCGTTGAGCGAGCCCAGCACAGTCACCTTGTTCTGCGTCAGGGTGATGTCCTTCATGCCCTCGAGCTCCTTGGTCATAACCTTGGCAGCCGCGGGTGCCCAGGAACCGGCCTCGACGAGCGCCACCGTACGGTTCTGGTAGGCGTGCTCGGCGAGCGTATGGATGAAGGTGCTCATGCACGGGAAGATCTCGCCCTGATAGGTGATGGAGGCGAGCACCAGACGGTCGTAGCGGAACGCATCCTCAACGGCCTCGGCCATGTCGTCGCGAGCCAGATCAAAGACGGAGACCTTCTGGCCGCGAGCCTCGAGCGCAGATGCGAGCTCCTCGACGGCAGCCTTCAGATGGCCATACACGCTCGCATAGGCGATCGTGATGCCCTCGTCCTCGGGCTGATAGCTCGACCAGGTGTTATAGGTGTCGAGGTAGTAGCCCAGGTTCTCGGTCAGCACGGGGCCGTGGAGCGGGCAGATGATCTGGATGTCCAGGTCGGCGGCCTTCTTGAGGACGGCCTGCACAAACTTGCCGAACTTACCGACGATGCCAAAGTAGTAGCGGCGAGCCTCGCAAGCCCAGCCCTCGGGATCCTCGATGTCGTTGGCGCCAAACTTGCCAAAGCCGTCGGCGCTAAAGAGCACCTTGTCGGTGGACTCATAGGAGAAGATCACCTCAGGCCAGTGAACGTTGGGGGCGCCGATAAAGGTCAGGCTGTGGCCACCCAGGTCGAGCACGTCGCCCTCTTTGACGACCACCTTGCGCTCGGGGTAGTCGGTGCCAAAGTAGTTGACCATCATGCGGAAGGCACCCATGCTGGCCACAATCTGTGCCTGGGGATAGCGCTCCATAAAGGCGGCGATACCGGCGGAGTGATCGGGCTCCATGTGATGGACAACCAGGTAGTCGGGCGTACGGCCATCGAGCACGGCCTCGAGGTTGCCGAGCCACTCGTCAACAAAACCGCCGTCGACTGAATCGGCGACAGCGATCTTTTCGCCCAAGATAACGTAGCTGTTGTATGCCATACCGTTCTCGGACACATCGTACTGGCCCTCGAACAAGTCAATGTCGTGATCGTCGACACCGATGTAGCGGATATCCTTGGTGATCTCCATCAGGCAAAGCCTCCTAGATAGACAAAAGAACCCGTCTATCATAGCACTCGCCTTCATAGCCACGGCTATCCGTCAGCATCCATACCGATTGTTATTGAAATGCAATAAATCGCCGTTTACCTGCACAAACTATGCGCGCGGTATCGCCGTGCTATGTCGAATAATGAGCTGACCGGGAATGCGAATGGCAACGGTTTTGCCCGCCGTACCCGCCTCGGGAACCGCATGCTCGAACACCTCGCGTCCGCGCTGATGTAGATCGAATCGCACGGTCGTGAGCTCGTTGTGTGCTACAAAATCATCGAGCGAATCATCGACGCCCACCACGCTTACGTCCTCGGGCACGCGAAGACCGCTATCACGCAGCGCGGCAATCGCGCCATTTGCCATCTGATCGTTTGCCGCATAGATCGCCGTCATGGTGCGGTCGTGCTCGGCCAGATACCTGCCGGCTTCGTAACCGCTGTTGGCAGACCAGTCACCCTCGAGCGGCTCTACCGGCTCGATGTGTTTACGCTCGAGTGCATCTTGCCAACCGGCGCGACGAAATTGCTCGTCGACCGAGAACGACGGGCCGCCAATATAGCGAATCTGCTCGTGCCCCAGCTCAAACAGGTGATCCATAAGCAATAGCGAGCAGCCGTAATGGTCGGAATCGACCGTGGTCACGCGCGGATGCGCGTACATGGTAACGATGACCGTGCCAATGCCCGGCAACGGATCGAACGTCTCAAAATCGGGCGCCATGCGACTCATACCGATGATGATGCCGTCCACCGGCAATGCGGCCATACGACGCGTGGCCTCGGCAAGCGAGAATTCCTCGGTCTTGGACATCTCGACCAGCGTGATGGCGCAATTATGCTCGCGAGCAGCGCTGGCGATGCCATCGATCATTGAGAGGTTGCCAAACTTGGTGACATCGTTGACGCACAGGCCGACCGAATGGTAACGGCCGTCGCGCAGCGAGCGACCGGCATAACTCGGACGAAAGCCGAGCTCTTGCATAGCGGCCTGCACGCGCTGGCGCGTCTGCTCGTTAACGTTGGGCAAGCCGTTGGCGACGCGCGAAACCGTCTGCTGCGAAACGCCAGCAGCGCGGGCGACGTCGGCCATGGAGACCGGACGCGTACCTGTATCGTTGGACGGGCGCCTTGCCACAGGATCACCTTCACCCTTGCGAGATCTGAATAGCGTGAATGCCGGCCGGGCAGAAATACATCCCGCGCCGAGGCCCGCTATCGTCGGACGCATGTTAACGTACTCTACTTTTTCTATCTGCATCTCTTCTGCTTTATAAGTCCATACGGCACTACCGTTCACGGCCAAATATCGACCGATTACCAGATTCTCAAAAAGTGACAAGCGTTGTGTTATGAGTACGTTAACATAGCCCGTAACGTGCGATATCGTGAACACCTGGTTCATGCCGCTTCAAGTTGTTAACGTACTCATAACGACGCAAAACTCACCCGTGCGCGCCAAGGAAAGGACTCCCATGACCACTCCCGACGAAAAGACACTCGCCACGCTCACCAAGCTATTTGAGGAGGAGCTTGGCCCCATCGGCGACCGCCAGGTGCTCTACGTGCACGCGCCCGGCCGTTCCGAAATCAGTGGCAACCACACCGATCACGAGGGCGGCCACGTTATCGCCGGCTCGCTCGATGTCGCCGTCGACGGCATCGCCGTAGCAACCGACACCAACAAGGTCCGCGTTGCCGATGAGGGCTACCCCACCTTTGAGATCACGCTCGATACGCTAGACGTTCAGGAGTCCGAGAAGGGCACGTCCGCAAGCCTCGTCCGCGGCATGGCCCACGAAATCGCCTCTCTGGGCGTTGAGCCCCAGGGCTTCGACTTTGCCTTCACCTGCTCCGTCCCCTCGGGCGGCGGTCTTTCGAGCTCCGCTGCTGTCGAGGCGGCATACGGTCGCGCCATGGAGACGCTCTGGGACGCACCCGCCATCGAGCCCGTCGCGCTCGCCCAGATGAGCCAGCGCACCGAGAACAACTATTACGGCAAGCCCTGCGGTCTGATGGACCAGGCCGCCGTTTGCTTGGGCGGCCTCGCCTACATGGACTTTGAGGATCAGGCTCAGCCTAAAACCCAGAAGCTCGAGCTCAACTTTGAGGATCACGGTTATGCGCTCGTGCTCGTTAAGGTCGGTGCCGACCACGTGGCCGCCACCGATGACTACGCCGCCGTTCCGCGCGAGATGCAGGACGTCGCCGCCGAGTTTGGCAAGGCACGCCTGTGCGAGGTAAACGTGGCGGACTTTGACGCCAAGCTCCCCGAGCTGCGCGCCAAGCTGGGCGACCGTGCCTGCCTGCGCGCCGTTCACTACTGGTACGAAAACGGCCTGGTCGACAAGCGCTGGGCAGCCCTGAACGCCGGCGACATCGACCAGTTCCTGGTCCTGACGCGCGAGTCCGGCGCCAGCTCTGCCATGTACCTGCAGAATGTCGTTGCCAAGCTGGGCTCCGAGCAGCCTTCCATGTATGCCCTGGCGCTGGCCGAGCACGTGCTCGACGGCCGCGGCGCCGTTCGTATCCACGGTGGCGGCTTTGGTGGCACCATCCAGGCCTTCGTGCCGCTCGACCTGGTCGACACCTTCATCGCCAAGATGAACGGCTGGCTGGGCGAGGGCTCTGCCCGTCACTACGCCATCTCTGACAAGGGGGCTTACGCGGCATGGCTGTAATGACTGACGTGCGCGAGGCCGCACAGAACCTGATCGAGTACGCCATCCACCGATCGATGATCGGCCAGGACGACCGCATCTGGGCATACAACACCATTTTGGAGTGCATCGGCGCTACGGGGCCCGCGCTCGATATGGCCTGGGCGCTCCAGGTTGAGAAACTCTCGCTCTTGCACCCCGATACCTTGCCCGACTTTGACCTTGAAGGCACGCTTGCCGCGCTTTCCGAGACCGCCGTTGCCAACGGCGCCGCCGAGGACACGGCGTCGGGCCGCGACCGCATCGCCATGCGCATCATGGGCGCGCTCATGCCGAGGCCTTCGGTTGTAAACGAGGAATTCAACGGCCGCATGGGCGTCAACGAGCCCCGCGCCGCGACCGACTGGTTCTACGGCCTGTGCTGTGACGCCGGTTACGTGCGCCGCGCCGCCATCGCGCGCAACATTAAATGGAGCACTTCCACCAACTGGGGTGACCTGGAGATCACCATCAACCTGTCCAAGCCCGAGAAGGACCCGCGCGATATCGCCGCGGCAGGTGTAGCCAAGAACACGGGCGAGAAGTATCCCGCCTGCCAGCTCTGCATCGAAAACGAGGGCTATCCCGGACGCTCCGCCGCAGCCGACGGCGGCGCTCACCCCGCCCGCCAGAATCTGCGCGTTATCCCCATCCAGCTCGACGGCGAGCGCTGGGGTTTCCAGTACAGCCCGTACGCGTACTTTAACGAGCACTGCATCACGATGAGCTCCGAGCATCGTCCGATGCACGTCGACCGCAAGGGGCTGACCTGCCTGCTCGACTTTGTCGACCTGTTCCCGCACTACTTTATTGGCTCCAACGCCGACCTGCCTATCGTGGGCGGCTCGATCTTGTCGCACGACCACTTCCAGGGCGGCGCGCACGAGTTCCCCATGATGCATGCCGCCGAGGTCTCGCAGTTTAGCGTGCCCGGTTTTGACCAGGTCAGCGGTACCGTGCTGCAGTGGCCGCTCTCGGTACTGCGCCTGCGCTCGCATGACCGCGCCCAGCTGCTCGACGCTGCTGAGAAGATTATCCTCGCCTGGCGCGAGTGGACCGATGAGTCCGCGGGCGTCATCGCGCACACAGCCGATGGCGTGGCGCACAACACCGTGACGCCCGTCATCCGCCGCGTCGACTCCCGCGGCAATGCCGGCGGCGAGATTTACGAGGCCTACCTGGCGCTTCGCTGCAATATCACGACCGACGAACATCCGCTGGGCGTTTTCCACCCGCATGCCGAGTACCACCATATCAAGAAGGAGAACATCGGCCTGATCGAGGTCATGGGCCTGGCGATTTTACCGCCGCGCTTGGTCCCCGAGCTCGGCGCTGTCCGCGAGCACCTGCTGGCGGCCAAGGCCGATGCCAGCTACGACCTTGCCGCTGCGCTCGAGGGCGACGACCTTTGCCACAGCCACGCCGCATGGGCCGAGGACGTCTATGCCCGCCGCGCCGATGAGCTCACGGCGGACAACGCCATCGATATCCTGCACGAAGAGGTCGGCGTGGTGTTTGGCCACGTGCTCGACAACGCCGGCGTCTTTAAGTGGGACGAGGCAGGACGCGCCGCCCAACAGCGTTTTATCGACTCACTGTAGAGCACAGACCCGGACGCTCAACAGCAGCCCGCACGACATAGCCACCTACACGACAACGGCGCCCGCCGGCAACATCGCCGACGGGCGCCGTTTTCTGATGCAAGGGTAACTAATTTACACCAAAGCAAGGAGTGTTCCAAACTGCCGGCAGAGAAGGAACGCCCCCAGGTGCCGACCTAAACCCCCACATTATTCGATGGAAAAACGTGGTTGCCTCCCACATTATTCGATGAAAAAACGTGGTTTACTCCCACATTTTTCGATGGAAAGACCAAGACGGTCTTATACTAAACATGATCGTTAGGAGGCAGTATGCAGCGACAGCTAATGGACGAACTCATCGCTTGGAAATCTAGGGCGAACCGCAAGCCCCTCCTGCTTAAGGGGGCCCGCCAGACGGGAAAAACCTGGCTTCTCAACGAATTCGCAGGCCAGCAGTATCAAAACGTCATCCGTTTTGACTTTATGCTCGAACCGGGCGTACGTTCGCTGTTCGACGGAAGCCTTGACCCCAAACGCATCATCTCCCAGATAGAGCTCCTGCGCGGCCAGACCATAACGCCGACAGACACACTCATCATCTTCGACGAAATCCAAGAGGCACCGCGTGGCATCACCTCGCTCAAATACTTCAACGAGCTGGCGCCGGAATACCATATCGTGGCAGCCGGCTCCTATATGGGGCTCGCGCTCCGACGCGAAAACGAGTCGTTCCCCGTCGGCAAGATTGACCAGCTTACCATGCGCCCCATGGGGTTTGTCGAGTTCGTTCGTGCCGTCGATGGCGATCCGCTCGCAGATGCCATCCTTGCCGCAGACATGGACCTGCTGGCAAACGTTTCCGAAAAGCTCGAGCGCCTGCTCAAGGAATACCTCGTTGTCGGTGGCATGCCAGAAGTTGTCTCCGCTTTCGCCGCCTCCCACGATTTCATCGAGGCCCGCAGGCTTCAGCAGCAAATCATCGAAGCTTACGAATCCGATTTTGGCAAGCATGCGCCAGCCCGCATCGTCGAGCGCATGAGGCTGGTTTGGAAATCCCTTCCCGGCCAGCTCGCAAAGGAAAACAAGAAGTTCGTCTACGGTGCGCTCCGTCCCGGGGCGCGCGCACGCGATTTTGAGGAAAGCCTCCAGTGGCTCATGGACTATGGAATCGTTCATAAGGTACCACGTGTTTCCGCCCTAAGAGCACCGCTCACAAGCTACGAGGATCTCTCGGGCTTCAAGCTGTTCTGCATCGACACCGGCATCCTCGGAGCACTCTCCGGCCTCTCGCCAGCCATTGTTCTGAACGGGCCCGCTGTTTTTACGGAGTTCAAAGGCTCGCTGACCGAGCAATACGTCGCACAGGAGCTTTTGCTCCAAGGCAAAACTCCCGCGTATTGGTCATCCTCCTCCGGCAATGCAGAGACTGACTTTGCCATCGACCATGCGGGGACCGTGCTTCCGCTCGAGGTCAAGGCGGCAGAGAACCTCAAAGCAAAGAGCCTGAGGATTGCCTGCGAGAAGTTCAAGCTCGAGCGCTGCGTGAGAACATCGTTAGCGGCATATAGAGACGAGGGCACGCTCGTCAACATTCCGCTCTGGGAGATTGGGCAAATCGACAAGCTGGCATAGGCGCTGTGGAGGGGGTGTCCCGTAAGGAGTGTCCCAAACTGCCGGCAGAAAAGGAACGTCCCTATCTGCCGCACTCCCGAAGCAAGGCAACGCCGGTGTCTTGGCAACGATAGCGAGCGGGCCGCATTTGAGACAAGGTGACGTGAAACGAAAGGGCGCTGACCTTCTGGTCGCGCCCTTGAAGTTGAACGTCAGATTATCCAAATGCGGCCCGCGCAGCGTCGGCAGGTTACGGCGTTTGGTAAAACGCCGTAACTCGACGCCGTAACTCTAAAGCTCCGTTACTTCAACGTTGTTGTAGATCTCGTCCCAGCGATCCATGACCAGGTGGCCGGTCTTGGGATCCATAGCGTTGAGCTTGCCGCAGGTATTGGCGGTCTTGAGCACCGTGACGTCATCGGCACCAGCCGCAATGGCATGCGCAAAGCCGGCGATGGTCGAGTCACCGGAACCCGTCGCGTTCACAGCCGCAATCGCGGGCGTCTTGGCGCGGAACGCGCGGCCCTCATGGAAGCCCACCGAACCGGCAGCGCCCATCGAAACGACAACCCAGGGGATACCGGCAAAACGGTCATCGGCGGCAAGCGCCTCGCGCAGGGCATCGACATCATCGGTCGTAAAGGACGTACCCAGTAGGCCGTTAATCTCGGTCAGGTTGGGCTTTACGAGCTCAGGCTTAGCGTCGGACTCCAGCGCGGCCTCCAGCGATGCACCCGAAGTGTCGAGCAGCACCTTGGCGCCCGCCTCCTCGGCGATCTTGACGAGCTCGGCATAGTAGCCGGCATCGACGCCACGCGGCAGCGAGCCCGAAAGCGTCACAACGTCCGCCTTCGCTGCAAGCTCGGCAAACTTGGCCGTAAAGGCCTCGAGCTCGGCCGGAGCGATCTGCGGGCCGCTCTCCAGCAGCTCGGTCTGATTACCCTCGTGCAGAATATTCAGGCAAATGCGCGTCTCACCGGCGATGGGCACAAAGTCGTTCTTGACGCCATCGGCATCCATGAGCTCGGCCATATAGGCACCCATGTGGCCGCCGAGCAGACCGGTCGCGAGCACGTCGTCGCCCAGCTGCAGCAGCACGCGGCTCACGTTGAGACCCTTGCCGCCAGCGGTCTTTTCGGGCGTCACACGGTTAACATCGTCGATGATCAGCTTGTCGAGCTGATAGCGCGTATCAATCGACGGGTTCATGGTAACGGTCAGAATCATGTTGAACTCCTGTTCCGGGGCGGCATAACCCGCCCCAAACATACGATAACTCGTTAAAGGATCTCGATCTCAAAGCCGCGGGTGACGGTCTCTCCCGGCTTGGCCACCAGGCAGCCACGCTTGTGCTCCAGAATATCGTCCTCGTCGGAGCAGGTGGACAGACCACCCCACGGTTCAACAGCCACAAAGTCGCCCTCGGGCTTGCTCCACACAATCAGGTATGGCATATCGGGGAACGTCAGGCGCACGCCCTTGTCCTCGGTTTTCTTGGTAAGCGTAACCACGCGGCTCTCGAGCACGTCAAAGATGGTCTCCGCGAAGTCGAAGAGTTCGTGGGTAAGCGGCAGGTCATGGCCGATCATGGGGTTCTTGCTGCGATGCTCAACATCAATCAGGCCCGTCGAGGGAACGGCAGTACAGAGCTCGGCGGCCTCACGCTGCTCAAAACGGAGCTCATAGTCGTCGTAGGACTCGCCCTCGTCGAGCGGGCACTTAAAGCCAGGGTGACCGCCCACAAAGAACGGCATGTCCTCGGTGCCCTCATTGGTCACCTCGTACGACACGGCCACCTTCTCCACATCGATCGTGTAACGAGCAACGATCTTAAACGGATACGGGTACTGCTCGAGCAACTCGGCATGGTCGGCAGAGCTTAAGCTCAGCACAACCATGTTGTCGCTCTGCTCCTCGAGCTTCCACTCCTGCTTGCGAGCAAAGCCGTGGCGGGCGAGCTTGACCTCGCGGCCGCCCATGGTCATTGCGCGACCGTCACGAAGGCCGCCGCAGATCGGGAAACAAATGGGTGCCTGGCCCGACCACACCGCCGGGTCGCCCTGCCACAGGTACTCACGGCCGTTGGCCGTAATAGAAGTGAACGATCCGCCAGCCGTGCTCAACGCAATGCGGACAGAGCCGTTATCAAGAACAAACTCCATGGGAATCTTCTCCTTCACATATCATCTCGCACGATCCATTGTGAACGTCGTGCCTTTAGCAGAAAGGTAATGAGGCAGCGCCGCAAACAAAAGAACAATGCACGTCCAGCCCGCTGGGCCAATTGGGCTGATAGAAAACCGGCCCGCGCCCCCTCACAGAAACGCGAGCCGTCAACGGACTAGTTAATTACGCCGGATACCCGCTAATCATGGTATTCGCCGCGGTCCCACTTCTCGAGGAACTCGTCAAAGAAGTGCGGGTCAGCCTGAGCCTCGGCGTCGGCCTTGTTGCAGGCATCGATCTTGGCGATCAGGGCATCGTGCTCGGGAGTCTTCTCGTAGGGCTCCTCCAGGAAGGCAAGCATGATATCGGCCATCAGGAACTCGCCGGTGATCTTGCCGCCAAAGCCCACGATGTTGGCGTTGAGCTCGCGACGGGCATACAGGGCAGAGGTCATGTCGCGGACCAGGGCGCAGCGGGCGCCGGGAACCTTGTTGACGGCGTTGGTGATGCCGATGCCGGTGCCGCACAGGGCCACGCCAAAGTCGGCCTTGCCGCTGGCAACAGCCTCGCCCACGGCCTTACCGTAGATGGGATAGTGCGTACGGGTGTGGCTGTAGGTGCCGCAGTCGAGCACCTTGTAGCCAGCCTGCTCCAGGCGGTCGGCCAGATAGATCTTCTCGTCCGTAACGATATGGTCGCAACCGATTGCGATGGTCTTCTTCATCAGAACGTCCTTTCGTCTGAATTCACAAGTTGAGGTAGAAGTTCGAGTTCTCGGTGGCTCTCGTTAGGCCATCTTGTTGAGCATGTCGACACGGATCTGGTGACGGCCGCCGGCGTACTGGGCACGCAGGAACTCGCGGGCGATCTTCTTGGCGACCTCGGTGCCCACAACGCCCGGGCCCATGGTGACCATGCGCGAGCCGTTGTGCTCGCGGGTCATGTAAGCGGAACGCTCGTCGGAAATGTTGGCGACGACCATGCCCTTGATCTTGACGGCGGCCATATAGGAGCCGACGCCGTACTTATCGAATGCAAAGCCCTGGGAATCCTTGTGCTCCAGCAGGTCCTTGGCAACGGCGGTCGCGGAATCGACAAAGTCCGCGGCAGGGGTCTCGGAATAGTCGACGACCTCGTGACCGTCGGCGATGAGCATCTCCTTGATGGACTCCTTCATCGACATACCGTCGGCATCGGAAGCGATTACAACCCTCATGACATCCTCCTTGAGAGATACGCTGGCGCGTAGTTTCTGTTTGGAAGTGTTGAATCGCGTTCAGGTCCGGGCATCTGAACGTGCGGTTCTTCACTGTTCATGTTTATTTGAACACATTCGAACAGTAACTGCAACAACTATTTGTTTATCTTTGTTCTTTTTTGAACAAATACCGTTTACGGATGATTGCTGACCGTTTGAGCCGGGCGCGGACGTAGTGACCATGTGTTCAACAAACAAAAGGGCGGCCGAGAACGTGTCTCGGCCGCCCTTCGGCGGTATTCCCCGGTATATACAGCTGTTTTAGCTACTCGGACTGCCCACCCTTTTTGGCGTGCTTGGACGGAGCACTCAGAAAGCGGCCCGTCAAATAGTTCGCCGGGCCGGAAATATCGATCCCCAGCAGGGTGTGGCCCAGCCACAGAAACGCCACGAGCACCAGCAGCGGGATAACGCACGAAGTCACGATCATCACGATGACGCCTTCGATAAGGTCGGTCACCTGGTGCACGATCTCGTCGGTCATCTGCTTGGCACCACTGGTTACCGACGTGACCAGGCTCGAGGCCCCATCAGTCAACTGCTCGAGCACGTTTTTGGACTCCGTGGCCTCGGATTTTTTCTTGTTCGATTTTGAGCTGGTCTCGACTGACTTGTCCGTGGTGTCGGTCGCATCCGCAGCCTTTTGCTCGACTTGCTCAATACTTACGCGATACGTTTCATCGACCTTCTGCGACACCCATACGCTCGCGGGTACGAGCGCCATGCCGATCACGGCAACCACCAGCACGCGCGTCGCCACACGGCGCAGGACGGCGCTCGTACTCCAGCGCCCGTGAATGCCGAGCGACACCGCAAAGAGCACCAACGCAAACGGGATTAGGACGCCCAAGCCAACCGACCACAAAATCGTGAGCAAATATTTCTCTAGGTATAGCACGGCAAGCACGATACCAAGGTTGCCTGAAAGCTGCGCGAGCTGCTCGGCAACCGGCGTTCCCGTATCACCCGGCAGCGCCGTAATACCCGCAGATAGAGCCACGCACGAGGTCGTGAGCGCCAAAACGTTGCCTTTCTTTTGGTCGATAACCTCGATGGTGGAGTCCCAAGTTTTGGTATCGGCGAAATGCGGACGAGCTACAAAGCCCGACAGCAGCGCCAGCACCACGAGCACAACGATAAAGCCAATCTACAGCTTTTTGTTTGCGCACACGACATCGGACAGGCTGGGCTGCAGCTCGGTTACCGTCGTGTGCTCGGTTATCTGGACAGGACGCCCATGAACTATCTCGTGCGCGCCTCTCTTTTGAATCGATCCATTGTCCGGCATTTGGATACCTCCTCATTCCGGCCTGTATTGCGGATGGAAGTATACCCACCGAGCAAAAATCGAACGGGAGGACAACGGTGCGCACCAAGACTGTCCCCAATGACTATCTCCGGATGAGTTGCGGTGGAATAGGGATTGTTTTGTGCCCGCCGGCCCCTATTCAGTCCCTATTTCACCGCAACTTGAAGGAGAACAGAAAAAAGCCCTGCCGCGGGTAGCGGCAGAGCTTTTGGAAGGGGACTTGGTTGTGAGGGCTCGTTAGGCGAGCTTGGCCTCGAGCTCGGCAATGCGCTTGTAGGCATCGATGGTAAAGCGGGCCTGCTTCTCCAGGATCATGGTGGTCATGAGAGTATCCTGAGCATGGGCCATGATGAAGGTCATCTCCATCTCGCCACCGCCGGCCTCCTGCGAAAGCAGTTTGGTCTGCGTGTCGTGGGCGCCGATAAGTGCATCGCTGGCATCCTTGTGCAGCTGCTCAGCCTTCTCAAAATCACCTTCGCGAGCAGCATCGAGCGCTGCAAGCAGATCAGTCTGGGCGTCGCCCGCGTATGCGACAATCTCGAATCCAACCATCGAGATTTCTTCTTTGGTTGCCATATTGCGTTCCTTTCACATATGAACCAACGGAGAGCATCGCGTCCGGGCATACGCGCTGCGTTGTGTATGGCAGAAACAGTAACATTCAAACAAAAGAGAACAACGCAAAACGCATTTTCGAGCTATGAACGGTTGCTTTTCAGCCGTGAACGGCTTTTAAGCCAGTCCGAACAATATCAAACACAATTATCGGCAACCCAAACAGGTCCGCACCCTAGCGTACATCGCGCACCGTATCGCCCTCGACGAGCACGCCCGGAAACAGCCTGTGCTCCACACCGGGTGCAACGCCCTCGGCGCCGGCAATCTTGTCGACCGCCCACATGCCGACGCGCTTGTTGTCAAAGCGCACCGTGGTCAGGCGACGGTCGGGCACGATATCGCCCAGACTATCGTCAACACCCACCACGCTCACGTCCTGGGGCACGCACTTCCCGCGCGACTCGAGCCCACGGATACAGCCATATGCCATGGCATCGTTGGAGGCATAAATGGCCGTGCAGGTCGGATCATCCGCAAGCACCTGGCCGGCAGCATATCCACTCTGCGCCGTCCAGTCGCCACGGACGAGCTGCGGTGGCTCAATGCCATGCGCACGCAATGTCTCACGCCAGCCTTCCTCGCGCCGCATGCCCGAAAGCGAGCGCTCGGGGCACGAGATAAAGTGCACGGTCTTGTGCCCCTGCTCCAGCAAGTACTCGACCACCTGGCGCGAGCAATCGAACTGGTCGTTATCGACCGTCGAGCACAGCGGGTGCTCCAGCATGGTAACGAGCACCGTCTGCATACCGGGCAGCGGCTCAAAGGTGCCAAAGTCCGCCGGCATGCGGTTCATAATCACGACTATACCGTCCACCGGCAGTGCGCTCATACGCGACGATGCGCTCTCGAGGGTATAGGGGTGTCCATCTACTTTAGTGAGGGTGATGGCATAGCCGTGTTTGTCGGCCGCGGCGGCAAAGCCCTCCATACGGTCGAGGTTGCCGGTGCCGGTAATGTTGAACATGGCGACGCCGACGGTCTTAAACTTACCGCGGCGCAGCGATCGACCGGCAAAATTGGGGCGATACCCCAGCTCGCGCATGGCGGCACGCACGCGCTCCTTGGTCTCGGGGCGCACGCTGGGCGAATCGTGCACCGTACGCGAGACTGTCTGCTCCGAGACGCCCGCGAGACGCGCCACATCCTTAACGGAAACCGATTTTTTAACAGCGGCCATAGGTCGATCTTTCTATGTCGACGATGCCATTGGTGGCACCCTACGCAGTCATTTTTAACGCCTTCAAGTATATCCAACGCCTCCCCCACCATACGCTCACCACCCAAAACCTACCGTTCACCGACATTTTTGCTTCCCCAAACGGCTTTTGGCGCCCAAATGTTAACGTTGCCATTGTGCAAACACAGAGCCACCGGGCGGCTCAAACGTTTACGCATAAGGAATCGACGGTTCGCAGGCACAGGAACCACCGGTTCGCGTCTTTTTTTGTGTCGCAAAATGGCAACGTCAACATTTTGGCAACCGAACGTCAAAAGCTACCATCGTTGCTAACCCACCGACTCTTAGGAGCATTGCATGGAGCAACTCATCGCCACCATCGAAAAAGGCCAGCCCTTTTTCAACGCGATCGCCCGCAACAAGTACCTCAAGGCGATCCGCGACGGCTTTATCTCCGTCATCCCCATCATCATCTTCTCGTCCATCTTCTGCCTGGTAGCCTCGGTCCCCAACATCTGGGGTTTCTACTGGCCCGATGACATCAACAACGCCCTGTGGAAGTGCTACAACTACTCCATGGGCATCCTGGCCATCGCCTGCGCCGCCACCACGGCCAAGCACTTCGCCGACGCTCAGAACCGCGACCTGCCCAAGAACAACCAGATCAACTTCATCTCGTGCATGTGCGCGGCCATCATCGGCTTCTTGCTCCTTTCGAGCGACACCATCGCCACGGACGCCGCCAGCGGCTTCAACACCACCTACCTTGGTTCCAAGGGCCTGCTGACCGCTTTCATCGCTGCGTTTGTGACCGGCATCATCTACAAGTTCTTCATTAAGCGCAACATCACCGTCAAGATGCCCGAGCAGGTTCCGCCCAACATTTCGCAGACCTTTAAGGACATCATCCCCTTCTCCGTTTGCATCACCGTCTTTTGGGTGTTTGACATCGTCTTCCGCGCTGCTTTTGGCTTCTGCTTTGCCCAGGGCGTCATCCAGGTGTTCCAGCCCCTGTTCACCGCTGCCGACGGCTACATCGGCCTCGCTGTGATCTACGGCGCCATGAGCCTGTTCTGGTTCGTGGGCGTCCACGGCCCCTCGATCGTCGAGCCCGCCATCGCTGCCGCTCTCGTTGCCAACATGACCGACAACCTGGCTGCGTTCCAGGCCGGTCAGCACGCTTCTGCTGTCCTGACACAGGGTGCCCAGTACTTCGTCGTCTGCATGGGCGGCACCGGCGCCACGCTCGTCCTGGTCTTTATGTTCTGCTTCCTGGCCAAGTCTCAGGAGATGCGCGCCGTCGGTAAGGCCGCTATCGTCCCCGTGTGCTTTGCCGTCAACGAGCCGCTGCTGTTCGCCGCACCCATCGTGCTCAACCCCGTCTTCTTTGTCCCATTTGTCTTTGCCCCGATCGCCAACATCTGGATCCTCAAGATCTTTATCGACTTCTTGGGCATGAACGGCTTTATGTACACCCTGCCTTGGACCGTCCCCGGCCCCATCGGCACCATCATGGGCCTGGGCTTCCAGCCGCTCGCCTTTGTGATGCTCGCCCTCATCCTGGTCGTCGACTTCGTTCTGTACTACCCGTTCTTCCGTGCCTATGACGCCCAGAAGTGCGCCGAGGAGGCCGAGATTTCCGAGGAGGAGCTCGCCGCCAAGAACGCCGAGAAGGCCGCCAAGCTCAACGATGCCTTCCAGGGCAAGGCTGACGCCAAGAGCGTTGCCGCCGGCGCTGCTGCCAAGGCCGTGAAGGCCGATGCCCCCGCCGCTTCCGCAGCACCCGCTACCGAGGCAAAGACCGCCAGCGACCTCAACGGCAAGCGCGTGCTCGTGCTCTGCCAGGGCGGCGGAACCTCGGGCCTGCTCGCCAACGCGCTGGCCAAGGCCGCCAAGGAGCGCGGCATTAACCTCGAGACCGCTGCCGAGGCCTATGGCAACCACGTGGACATGCTCCCCGACTTTGACCTGGTCGTCCTGGCCCCGCAGGCCGCAAGCTACCTGGCCGACCTGCAGAAGGACTGTGAGCGCGTGGGCAACAAGTGCGTCGCCTGCCGTGGCAAGCAGTACATCGAGCTCTCCCAGAACGGCGACAAGTCTCTCGCCTTCGTGAGTGAGCAACTTTCGAAGTAAGTAACGCCCAGGGCCAGCCGACCATCCAAGACCGGCTGGCCCTTCGATTTAGACGATTGGATCATCATGTCCGTTAATCCTGCTAGCGTCACCAACCCGCCCGCGCAGTTTCCCGAGGACTTTGTCTTTGGCGGCGCCACCGCTGCCTACCAGGTAGAGGGCGAGACCCGCACTCACGGTAAGGGCAAGGTTGCCTGGGACGACTTTCTGGAGGCCCAGGGGCGCTTCTCCCCCGATCCCGCTTCGGACTTCTACAACCAGTACCCCGTCGACCTGGAGCTGTGCGAGGAGTTCGGCATCAACGGCATTCGCCTCTCCATCGCCTGGAGCCGCATCTTCCCCAACGGCACCGGCGAAATCAACCCCGAGGGCGTCCAGTTCTACCACGATCTCTTCGCCGAGTGCCACAAGCACCACGTTGAGCCGTTCGTCACGCTGCATCACTTTGACACGCCGCTTCCCCTCTTTGAGAAGGGCGACTTCCTCAACCGCGAGACCATCGACGCCTTTGTGGACTTTGCCACCTTCTGCTTTAAGGAGTACGCCGACCAGGTGACCTACTGGTTCACCTTTAACGAGATCTGGGCCGACGCCTCCAACACCTACATCGAGGGCACCTTCCCCGGTGGCGTCAAGGCGCATCTGGCCGAGGCCTTCCAGTGCGAGCACAACATGATGCTCGCCCACGCCAAGGCCGTGCTGGCCTTCCACAACGGCGGCTTTAAGGGCAAAATCGGCGTCATCCAGTCGCTGGAGTTTAAGTACCCGCTCAACGAGAACGACCCCGCCGACATCAAAGCCGCCAACAACGAGCACGTGCTGCAAAACCAGTTTTTGCTCGACGCGACGTTCCGCGGCGAGTATGCCCCCGACACCCTCGAGTGCGCCAACCGCCTGGCTGCCGTCTCGGGCGGCACCATCGAGATCTTGGACGAGGACCTCGAGATTATGCGCGAGGCAGCGCTCTACAACGACTACCTGGGCGTTAACAACTATCAGTGCCGTTTTTTGAAGGCTTACGATGGCGAGAACGACCTGCACCACAACGGTACGGGCGAGAAGGGCACCGGTCGCTGGCGCGTCAAGGGCATTGGCGAGCATGTGAACAAGCCCGGCATCCCCACCACCGACTGGGACTGGATCATCTATCCCGAGGGTCTGTTCGATCTGCTCGTCTACATTAAGCAGCGCTACCCCAACTACAAGCAGATCTTCATCACCGAAAACGGTATGGGTTACAAGGACCCCTACAAGGACGGCTTTGTAGACGACCAGCCGCGCATCGACTACATCGAGCAGCACCTGCGCTGGTTGCTCAAGGCCATGGAGGTGGGCGTCAACGTGGGCGGCTACTTCCTGTGGAGCCTGCAGGATCAGTTCTCCTGGACCAATGGCTACAACAAGCGTTACGGCTTCTTCTACGTTGACTTTGAAACCCAGAAGCGCACGCCCAAGGCAAGCGCATACTGGTATAAGCACGTGGCGCAGACCCGTCGTCTGGACTAGTGGCTGGCGGGGTTGCCCGCTCACACAACCTGTCCCCATTTCTCAGCCGGGGGCGGCACGTCACACGGCGCGCCGCCCCCGGTCTTTTTGTTTTTGGGCTGGTCGGGAGCCGTTTGTCTCGATCTGTAACATCTAGCCGAGTTTTTTGGTCCTAGCTGTTACAGATTGAGACGAACAGGATTGCTCTTTCCGAAGAATCTAAATCTGTAACACGTAGCCCGCTTTTGACCGTCTACCTGTTACAAATCGAGACAAACGGAGTAGGACCTAACCCCGTATGTCCCTAACAGTCGAGCGTTCGACCAGCGTACTCGGCACATGAATCGCCTCGATAGACGAGCTCTCTCCAATCGCCGCCTCAAACGCAAGCTTACCGACACCGCGCAAATCAAATCGCAGCGTCGTCAGTCGATTGTGAGGAACAAGTCCCTCGAGTGCGTCGTCGATACCAACCACGCTCACGTCGTCGGGCACGGACAGGCCCGCGTTCTCGAGCGCGGCGATAACGCCCAGCGCCATCTGGTCATTTGCCGCAAGCACGGCAGTCGGCGCCTGCGACCCGCCGGCAAGCACCTCGGCCGCAATCCGCTCGCCCATGGCGTACCCACTGTCCGCACTCCAATCGCCACGCAGCATCGGAGCGGCATCGACATGAGCACGACCCAGCGTATCGCGCCAACCGGCCTCACGAAAACGCGAGGAAATCGAGTTTTCCGGACCCGCCACAAACCGCATATTCGAGTGACCATGTTCCAGCAGATAATTGGTCAACAGCTCGCACGAACCATACTGGTCGGAGTCGATCGTCGTGCAGCGCGGATGCGCATACATGGACAGGATGACCGTTCGCACTCCCGGCTGGGGAACAAACTCCTCAAAATCGGGAGCCATGCGGTTCATGTTGAGAATCATGCCGTCGACGGGTCGCTCGACCATGCGGCGCGAGGCATCGGCAAGTGTATAGGGCTTGTCGCCGCCCATCTCGATCATAGTGACGGCAAAATCGTGCTCGCGCGCCGCTTGCATGATACCCTCGAGCGTCGCCAGGTTACCGACACGTGTGATGTTGTACATGCACAGGCCAATAGAACGATACGACCCGCCGCGCAACGCCGCTCCAGCAAAATTGGGACGAAAGCCCAGCTCTTCCATGGCGGCCAGCACACGCTTGCGCGTCTTTTCCGTCACGTTGGGCATACCGTTGACCACGCGAGACACAGTCTGGCGGCTCACGCCAGCGAGCGCCGCAACCTCTGCCGCGCTCGCCAAATGACCATTCCTTGTCTGCTGAGCCATGCCTTCCACGCTAACCTGCTTCCCAACTATTCCCCGCGCCCATGGCGCATCGTACATACATCGATAACGTGCTCATGATACCCGATCCATATACCACAACATGAAAACTTCTGTCAATCAAAACCGCTTACCGAACAAATACAACCGTTCGCGGCTGTTTGAAGTTGTTTTGTTTCTATACATCCCAGCCGGATGTTAACGTGCTCATTGTCAAATGTTCACGTGCTTATTTTGGTTCTAATCATTTTAAGATAGTGTTTATCGGGCTTTTTCACCGCTGAACGCTAACCAGGGAGCCTCCTGAGCGCAAACGCACAATATCGAACAGCGAGACGAGAGGGTGTATGCATATGTCTTTGCTAAACCGCGTACAGCAGCTGCCGAAGGGCTTTGTTTGGGGCGCCGCAACCGCCGCGTACCAAACGGAAGGTTCCACGAAGGTGGCAGGCAAGGGTAAGACCATGTGGGACGATTACCTTGTCGCCCAGGGTCGCTTTTTGCCCGACCCGGCCAGTGATTTCTACAACCGCTACGAGGAGGATATCCGCCTTTCTGCCGAGCATGGACTCAACGCCATCCGTGTGTCCATCGCCTGGACCCGCATCTTCCCCAACGGCGACGATGCCGAGCCCCTCGCCGAGGGCGTTAAGCACTACCACGAGCTGTTCGCCTGCTGCAAAAAGTATGGCGTCGAGCCCTATGTGTCCCTGCATCACTTTGACTCCCCCGCCGCCCTGTTCAACCAGGGTGACTGGCTCAACCGCAAGACCGTCGACGCCTATGTGCGCTATGCCGAGTTCTGCTTCCGCGAGTTCCGCGAGGTCAAGAATTGGTTCACCATCAACGAGCTCATCAGCCTCTCGCACTCCCAATACATCCAAGGCAACTTCCCGCCCAACCATCACTTTGATGTGACGAGCGGCATCCAGAGCCAGCACAACGAGCTCGTTGCCCACGCCCGCGCCGTCAACCTGTATAAGGATCTTGACGAGACTGAGCACCTGGGCGGACGCATTGGCATGGTCAACGTCCTGACGCCGGCATATCCTGCCACAGACTCGCCCGCCGACCAGCACGCCGCCGACCTGTACAACGCCTTCTACACCGACTTCATCATGGACGGCGCCTTCCTGGGTCACTACTCCGCGCGCACCCTCTCACTCATCAACGAGATTCTGCGTGCCAACAACGCCACGCTTACGGTTGAGGACAGCGACATGGAGGAGCTCGCCAAGGCGGCGCCCCGCAACGATATGTTCGGCCTCAACTACTATCAGTCGGCGTTTATCGCCGCCTACGATGGCGAGTCCACCAACAGCTTTAACGGCACCGGAGACAAGGGCACCTCATGCTTTAAGTTTAAGGGCGTCGGGCAGCAGGTCGATATGCCGGGTATCCCCACCACCGACTGGGATTGGCTCATCTACCCGCAAGGCCTCTACGACACGCTCAAGCACATCAGCGCCACCTATCCCAACCTCCCCGTCATCTATATCACCGAAAACGGCCTGGGCCACAAGGACCCCGAGCCCGACGCAAACGGCATCGTCGCCGATCCCGAGCGCATCGACTTTGTCGACCAGCACATGGAGAAGGTGCTCCGGGCGCGCGCCGAGGGCGTCGACGTCCAGGGCTACTTTATCTGGAGCCTGCAGGACCAGTTCTCGTGGGCCAACGGCTATAACAAGCGCTACGGCCTGTTCTACATCGACTTCGACACGCAAAAACGCTACATCAAGCAGTCGGCACTCTGGTACAAGGAGCTCGCCGACACTATGGCGGACGCGCAGTAGCGCATCGCCTCGCTTTCCCCCGAGAGGGGAGCGGCCCTATGCGATACAAACCCAGCCGCTCCCCTCTCTCCCCCTGGGACCGACCCCGCCTGCACCCGGGCTTTTAGCAAGCGGGAGACCATATAGGTTTTCAACGTCCATGCCATTAAGATTTCATGCAAAGAGGAGCGTGAACTATGGAATCGATCGTTAAGTTCTTGGAGAAAGGTCAGCCGTACTTCGACAAGGTCTCTAAGAACATCTACCTTCAGGCCATTAAAGACGGCTTTTTGGCAGCAATGCCCATCATCCTGTCTTCTTCTGTCTTCCTGCTTATTTCGACCCTGCCGGGCGTTGTCGCCACGGTCGGCGGCTTTACGCTGCCCGACTGGTGGAACGTCGACGTCGTGAACTTCTGCAACAAGGTTTACAACTTCACGATGGGCGTCGTGGGCATCATGGTCGCCGGCACCACCGCAAGCGCGCTGACCGGCTCCAAGAACCGCCGCATGCCTGCCGGCAAGGCCATCAACGCCACGAGCACCATGGTCGCCGCCATGTGCGCTATGCTCATCTTGGCCGTTACCCAGACGAGTGCCAAGATCGACGGCGCCGATGTCTCGGTGTTCTTTACCGACAACATGGGCACCAAGGGCCTACTGAGCTCCTTTGTCGCCGCATTTGCCACGGTCAACATCTATGCCTTCTGCATTAAGCGAGACATCACCATCAAGCTGCCCAAAGAAGTCCCCGGCGCCATCGCCCAGAACTTCCGCGACATCTTCGCCTTCAGCTTCTCCATCCTGTTTGTCGCCGTCATCGACGTTATCTGCCGCACCTGCTTGGCCGTCCCGTTTGCCAACGTCATCTCCACGCTGGTGAGCCCGCTGTTCGCCGCTGCCGATTCCTACGCCGGCCTCGCCCTCATCTGGTTCATGATCCCGCTGTTCTGGTTCATGGGCATCCACGGCCCCTCGGTCGTTAAGCCTGCCCTCAACGCCGCGCTGTATGGCAACATCACCACCAACCTCGCCACGCTGCAGGCCGGCGGTCACCCCGCCCTCGCCCTGACCGAGAACTTCGGTAACTACATCGGCGAACTCGGCGGCACCGGCGCCACGTTCATTGTCCCGATCATCTTCCTGCTCTTTATGCGCTCCAAGCAGCTCAAGGCCGTCGGCAAAGCCTCTGTCGTACCCGTGATGTTCGCCGTCAACGAACCGCTGCTGTTCGCCGCGCCCATCATCCTCAACCCGTACTTCCTGATCCCGTTCCTGTTTGCCCCCGTGGCCAACGTCCTCATTGGTAAGTTCTTCATCGACTTTTTGGGCATGAACGGCTTTATCTATGCCATGCCGTGGGCACTCCCCGGACCGATCGGCACCTTCATCGACACCAACTTCCAGCCGATCTCTCTGGTCCTGGTTGTCGTCCTGCTGGTCGTTGACTTCTTAATCTACTACCCGTTCTGCAAGGCCTACGACAACGTCCTGTGCAAGCAGGAGGCCGAGACCCTGGCCGAAGAAGAGGCCGAGGAGACCAAGGCCGTCAAGACCGCTGCCGCCCCCGCCGTTGAGGCTCCTGTTGTCGAGACCGCTTCTGCCACTGAGGCCTCCGCAGCTCCGTCCGCCCTTAAGGGCAAGGATCTGAGGGTTCTGGTTCTGTGCGCTGGCGCCGGCACCTCTGCACTGCTCGCCAACGCGCTTAAGGAAGGCGCCGACGAGCTGGGCATCGACATTACCGCCAACGCCGGTGCCTACGGCAGCCACTACGCCATCATGGACCAGTACAACGTCATCGTCCTGGCTCCGCAGGTTCGCACCTATTACAACGAGATGAAGGCCGACACCGACCGCCTGGGCATCACGCTGCTGTCGCCCAAGGGCAAACAGTACATCGACCTCACTAAGGATCCCAAGGGTGCCGTCGCCTGGATCGAGGAAAACCTCGAGGCATAAGACGCTGACGCCACCTACCGCCCGCAGAAAAAAAATGGCCCGTGCATCGATGCGTGATGCGCGGGCCATTTTGTTTAGACCGCACCCGTCCTCCTGTTCATCTTAATCTGTAACATCTAGCCGAGTTTTTGGGTCCCAGCTGTTACAGATCGAGGTGAACGCACAGGCCAAGCCAAAAATCTCAATCTGTAACATGTAGACCGCTTTTGACCGCTTAGATGTTACAGATCGAGACAAACAGATGGGTCAATCCAATCAATCTAGATCTGTAACACCTGGCTGGTCATTTCACTCCTAACTGTTACAGATCGAGACAAACGGAATAAGCCGGGCCGAATTGTCTAAATCTGTAACATCTAGCCGAGTTTTCGGGTCCCACCTGTTACAGATTTAGACGAGCAGGCCGAGCACGTCTACGCCCGCAGATCCCTTACGCTGGAACGCTCGACCAACACGCCCGAGACGAGCGTACGGCTTCTGGAGCTCGGGGCTTCCAGACCTGCGACGACCTCGTTAAGCGCACGGACGCCCAGCTCGCGGTGGCGAAACTTCACCGACGTCAGAATCGAGTTGGGAATCGTCTTGTAAAGCTCGTCATCAAAGCCGATCACGGACACGTCGTCGGGCACACTGAGCCCTTTGTCACGTAGAGCCATCATCACGCCGTTTGCCATGCAGTCGTTAGCAGCGAGGACCGCCGTGCAATCGGGTTTATCGGCAAGCACAAGGCCCGCGGCATAGCCACTATCCGCATTCCAATCGCCTTGCAGAGGCTCGGGCGGCTCAATGCCATGCGCCTCGAGTGCCGCTCGCCAACCTTTCATACGGCACTGGCTCGACAGCGCTTCTTTCTTACCAGAGACGAAGTACACGTTTTTGTGCCCGTGATTCAAGAAGTACTCGCATGCCATGCGCGCGCCACCCTCTTGGTCGTCACTGACGGTGGAGCAGGTAGGATGTTCCATCGGTGTGATAATCACCGTCTTGAGGTCTTTCGGTGCCTCAAAGGTATCAAAGTCATCGACCATCTGACGCAGGTTGAAGATCATGCCATCAACAGGCAGCTGCGACATCCTACGCGCCGCTTCGGCAAGGGTCATCTTCTCCCCCGCCCGCTTTTTGATCATCGTGAGCGCAAAGCCGCGTTCTTCGGCGGCATCTGCGATACCGTCAATCATGTCCACGGCACCGCCCGACAAGTGGAACAGCACCACGCCGATGCACCCGTAACGGCCCAACTTGAGCGAACGCGCGGCAAAGTTGGTTCGAAACCCGAGCGCTTCCATTGCGGAATGGACCTTATCGCGTGTCGACTCTCGCACGCTACCGGGCTCGTTGATCACACGCGAAACCGTCTTGAGAGAAACACCCGCGGCAACTGCCACATCATTCATTGAGACATTTTTCTTGTCCATCGTTGCCACTACTTCTCCAGTCGGTCTTGCATCGCTTGTTTTTTTGCGTTCTAGCATACACTACCTGCCTGACTGACAAATCAACCGTTTACCGGACAATATCGACCGCTCACCCGTATATCCTTGTTGCTCTTCCAAAAATGTCTAACGTTGTCATTAACGAAATGACAACGTTGTCATTTCGCAATGCCTTCCTTGAGCAGGAAGGTTTCCGGGCAGTCCTGACCATCCATCGACGACCAGTTCCATCCACATGCATCGCGCATCAAGTAGCAAAGGAGCTCTATGGACGCCATCGTAAAGATGCTCGAAAAGCATCAGCCGTTCTTTGAGAAGATCTCGAGGAACATCTACCTCCAGGCTATTAAGGACGGATTCCTTGGGTGCATGCCCATCGTCCTCACCTCTTCGATCTTTCTGCTCATTGCCACCCTTCCCGGCGTAGTCGGCATCACGCTGCCCCAGCCGCTCATCGACTGGTGCAACAAGCTGTACAACTTCACCATGGGCGTCATGGGCATCATGGTCGCTGGCACCACTGCCAAGAACTTTACGGCTTCCATGAACCGTCGCATGCCCGCCGGCAAGGTGCTCAACGACGGCTCCACCATGGTGGCCGCCCAGTGCAGTATGCTTTTGCTCGCCGTTACGCAGTTCACCACCAAGTTCAACGGCTCCGAGCTTTCGGTCTTCGATTGCACCAGCATGGGCACGCGCGGTCTGTTCTCGGCCTATATCGCCGCGTTCATCACCGTGTGGGTCTACAAATTCTGCGTCTCGCGCGATCTGACCATTAAGCTGCCCAAGGAGGTTCCGGGCGCCATCGCTCAGAACTTCCGCGACATCATCCCCTTCGGTGGCGCTGTCATCATCTGCGGCATCATCGATGTCGTCGTGCGCAACCTCATGGGCGTTCCGTTCTCCGAGCTGCTTATCAAACTGCTCTCCCCGCTCTTTACCGCTGCAGAAACCTATCCTGGCCTTATCCTTATCCAGGCAGCCACCGCGTTCTTCTGGTTCATCGGCGTCCATGGTCCTTCGATTGTCCAGCCGGGCATCGACCCCATCCGTCTTGCCAACCAGGCCGAGAACCTGCAGGTTCTGCTGGCCGGTGGCCACCCCGCCCACTCCCTCACCTTTAACATGTCGCTCGTGGGTGAGTTCGGCGGCACCGGCGCCACCTTCATCGTGCCGCTTCTGCTGATTCTCTTTATGAAGTCCAAGCAGCTCAAAGCCGTCGGCAAGGCCTCGATTGTTCCTGTTGCCTTTGCTGTCAACGAGCCGCTGCTCTTTGGCGCGCCGATGATCCTTAACCCCTACATGCTCATCCCCTTTGTTGCCGCCGGCTGCGTCAACGTAAGTGTTGCCAAGTTCTTTATCGATAACGTGGGCATGAACGGCTTCTCATTCGTGGTGCCTTGGGCTACCCCTGCCCCCATCGGCATCTTCATCACCACGAACTTCCAGCTTATCGCCCTGGTATTTGTCGCGATCATCATCTTGCTGGACGCCATCATCTACCTGCCGTTCTTGAAGGCATACGATAAGCTGCTCTGCGACCAGGAGGCCGAGCGCGCCGCCGAGCTGGGTCTCGAGTCCGATGGTGCCTCTTCCATCGCCGCCAACGCCCCTGCGCCCGCTGTCGAGCAGGCTACCGCTTCCGTCGAGCCGACCGCCGCTGCCGCCGACAGCAAGCCTGTCGCCGATCAGCCCGAGCCCGAGCCCGCCGCCGAAGCATCCGCCAAGAAGGATGTCGATGGCCTGAAGGTCCTCGTCCTGTGCGCCGGCGCCGGCACCTCTGCCATGCTCGCCAACGCCATCAAGGAAGGTGCTGCGCAGACCGGAGAGAACATCGCTTCCTCCGCAGGCGCCTATGGCCAGCACACTGCCATCATGGATCAGTACGACGTTATCGTGCTCGCCCCGCAGGTTCGTAGCTACTACAACGACATGAAGGCCGACACCGATCGCCTGGGCATTAAGCTGCTCGCTCCCCGCGGTAAGGAATATATCGACCTTACTCGCGACCCCGCTGGCGCCATCAAGTGGCTCCGCGAGAACCTCGACTAGTTCCTCCCTCTGTTGGTGCCCGGATTCCCGGTTCGGGCACCTCTCCCTATTCGTATCCCACAGAAAGGATGACTTATGAACAACCCCATGCAGTTCCCCGACGGCTTTGTGTTTGGCGGCGCCACCGCCGCTTACCAGGTTGAGGGCGAGACCCGCACGCACGGCAAGGGCAAAGTGCCCTGGGACGATTTCCTGGCAGCTCAGGGTCGCTTCTCCCCCGATCCTGCAAGCGACTTCTACAACAAATATCCGGTCGATATCGATTTGTGCCAGCGCTTTGGCATTAACGGCATTCGCGTCTCCATCGCTTGGAGCCGCATCTTCCCCAGTGGCACCGGCGAGATTAACCCCGAGGGTGTCGCTTTCTATCACGAGCTTTTCGCCACCTGCAATAATGCCGGCGTTATCCCCTATGTCACGCTTGATCACTTTGATACACCTGAGGCCTTTTACCAGAACGGCGACGAGGGTTTCCTGACGCGCACGACGATCGACGCCTTTGTCGAGTACGCCAAGTTCTGCTTTGCCGAGTTCACCGAGGTCAAGCACTGGTTCACCTTTAACGAGATTCCCGCAACCGCCGAGGGCAGCTTTATCGTTGGCAACTGGCCGCACGGCGAGAAGTACCGCCTGGACAAGGCCTTCCAGCTCATGCACAACATGATGGTGGCCCACGCCAAGGCCGTCGTCGCCTTCCATGAGGGCGGCTTTGAGGGCGAGATCGGCATTGTCCAGAACCTGGAGCCCAAGTATCCCCTCGACCCCAACAACGCCGCCGACTGCGAGGCGGCTCGCATGGCCGACGTCATCAACAACCGCTGGGTACTCGACGCCACCTTCCGCGGCCACTATGCAGCCGACACCATGGAAGCCGCAACCAAGCTGGCCCATATCGCCGGCGGCGAGCTCGACGTCCGAGACGAGGACATCGCCGCGCTGACCGCCGCGCTCCCCTACAACGATTGCCTGGGCGTCAACACCTACAAGTGCCAGTTCCTGCGTGCCGCCGAGGGCGAAAACGACATCAACCACAATGGCACCGGCGACAAGGGCTCCTCGCGCTGGTTCCTCAAGGGCGTGGGCGAGTCATGCGTGCGCGAAGGCGTACCCACCACCGATTGGGACTGGATCATCTATCCCGAGGGCCTCTACGACCTGCTGCTCCGCATTAAGAACGATTACCCCAACTACAAGAAGATCTACATCACCGAGAACGGTATGGGCTATAAGGACGACTTTGAGGACGGCTTTATCGACGACGCCCCTCGCATCGACTACATGCGTCAGCATCTCGCATGGATCCTCAAGGCAATCGACGGCGGCGTGAACGTCGACGGCTACTTTGTGTGGTCGCTGCAGGACCAGTTCTCCTGGACCAACGGCTATAACAAGCGCTATGGCCTGTTCTACATCGACTTTGAGACCCAGAAGCGCTATCCCAAGGCGAGCGCGTACTGGTACAAGAACGTCTCGGAGACCGGCCTGCTCATGGCCTAGTTTCAGCCACATACCCCTTGTCGGCCGCATACGAATCCCTCCACGGGTTCGCATGCGGCCTTTTTGTTTTGGCTCGGACCTGAGCGGGCCGTTTGTCTCAATCTGTAACATCTAGCAGGGATTTTCGGCCCTAGCTGTTACAGATCAAGACAAACGAGCGGCCCGAACTTGAAGATCTCGATCTGTAACACGTAACCGAGTATTCCGGCCCTAGCTGTTACAGATCAAGACAAACAGAACGCCCGAGCAGAAATATCTCAATCTGTAACACGTAGCCCACTTTCGACCGTCTACCTGTTACAGATCAAGACAATAAGATAGTCAAATCCGACCTTTCCAAGCAGTTATGAAGCATGGTTTCTAGTTTTCAGTATCACGAACATACTTTCGGTATCATTTAATGGTATTATGATATCGAAAGTATGTTCGTGATACCGAAAGGAGCCGCATGCGCCAGTTCGATTACACCACAGTCCCAACGGAACTCGAAGCAACTCCAATCACCAACCTCCTCCTCTCGATACGCGAGCATAAAGGCCGTCAGCTTGCTCTGAGTCAAGTCAAACCCGAGCTTCTATCGTCCCTAATGGAGGAGGCTAAGATCCAAAGCACCCAATCCTCCAACGGACTTGAAGGAATTATTACCACCCAAAAAAGACTCAAAGCGATCATGGCGTATTCCGCCAAGCCAAGCTCCCGCGCAGAGGAAGAAATCGCTGGATACCGAGATGTGCTGTCGCTTATTCACGAGCAACACGATTCCATTCCCGTAACGCCATCGGTCATTTTGCAGTTGCATCGTGACCTCATGGCGCACACGGCAATCTCGTATGGAGGCCATTGGAAAGATAGCGATAACGAAATCGTCTCCATTGACGATCAAGGTAATCGATTTGTGCGCTTTAGGCCCCCTTCGGCTCTAGCAACCCCGGGACTTATTAAAGAAGCCTGCCAATCCCTCAACGATGCTTTATCTCGCCAAGTTTGCGACCCCCTCCTTATATCGCTCCGCTTTATCTTCGATTTTGTTAGCATTCATCCCTTCAACGATGGCAATGGCAGGATGAGCCGGCTCCTTACAACGCTGCTGCTCGAAAAGACTGGATACGACGTTGCGCGTTACATCAGCATCGAACGACTTATTGAAGACAACAAAGCGCTTTACTACAACGCCCTCGCTGCAAGCTCCACTGGATGGAATGAAAATCAAAACACCGAAGTACCCTTTATCCGTTTCATGCTCGGAACAACCCTGGCCGCCTACCGAAAGCTCGAGCAGCGTACCTTAATTGAATCAAGCACTCGTCCCATGTCGAAGCAAGCGCGCATCGCTGTTCTATTTCAACAGAGACCCGGCGTCATTAAGAAATCCGACATCCGATCAAACTGCCCCGATGTCAGCGAGGTTACCGTTAAACGAACCCTCGGTCAGCTTGTTAGCTGCAGCGCAATCGAAAAAACAGGAGCGGGTCGTTCGACGGGCTACATACTCAAAGACGTCCATGCTCTAGAACTATTCTTGCAATCCACAATACCCGACAGCGAGGCCGCAATAACAAAAGAGGCTCCAAAGGATAAGCTTCTTGAACGTGTAAACCGCGCCGAGGATGAAAGCAGAGAGGAGCTCTATGAAGACTACGATTCATTCTCAAGGGACATAAAGACGAAATACGGAGTCTAGTCATATCCCAGAATAGTCTCATCCTTGTTGCCCAAAATTATTTACGCGTCATTGTGAAGCGATAATCCCCGCGCCGGCAGGGGGCAGAAGTATCGCCTGCAGCGTTAGCTAGCAAATGACCTGCGTGTGTTCCTCGATGGCAGTGCGGTCCTCGGCGGTAATACCCGGCTCGCACACCACGGCGTCCAAATTGTCCAGACGGCAGAAGGTATAGAAGTCGTGCTTACCGATTTTGCTGGAGTCGGCGATCAGATAACGCGAGTCGGCCTTGCTAAGGGCGAGCTGCTGGATGCGGCCCTCTTCCATGTTAGACGTGGACACGTCGCCGTCCAAAATGCCGTTGGCGCCGATATAGGCTGCGTCGATTCCCAGCGCACGCAGGGTATCCTCGGCCATGGGACCCACAAAGGCGGCGGTGCGGCGGCGATACATACCGCCCACGAGGCACAGGTCGCAGTCTTCGCGCGCCTCGAGCAGGTTAAACACCGAAAGCGAATTGGTCACATAGATGGAAGGCAGTTTGTCGGTGACTCGGAGAGCGCCAATGCGATCTCACGACGGTTGCGCTCATTGTCTCAATTAGATACTCAACGAAATACGGCCCCGCAGCTCAATAAGCTGCGGGGCCGTACCATACACCGACGAATCAACGACGAAGTGCATCCACTATTTGGCCAGCTCCTGAACGATCCAGTCAATTGCACCTTCGGGATCGTTGGTAAGGTCGATATACTCCTTGCCCCTTGTGGTGAGCAGTTTAATTCCAAGGCGATCGGTATCGGCCTTCATAGCGTCATAGTACATGCGTGCCTGGGGCGCCAGAACAATCACGTTGTACTGATCCATCGTCTCATAGTGGCTTCCGTACGCACCGGACTGAGAAACCAGATCGATACCCTTAGCAGCGGCACCTTCGCGAAGAGCATTTGCCAAGAGAGTCGAAGTGCCGGCACCCTGGCAAAGCACAAGCACGCGGATCTGCTCCGCCTTGTCCTTTACCGCCTCGAGAGCTTTTGCGACATTTTCCTGTGCGGCAATAGCATCTGCATCCGAGTTTCCTGCAGTCTCCTTTGCAGACTCTTCCAAACAAAGCTGATGGTCATACGCCTTGCAGAACGGATAGTAAATCACAAAGTCAACGACCAACAGCACTGCCATCAATACGAGAGAACGCAGATCGAGACCCGTGGTGAGGAACGCACCAATTGGGCCGGGAAGCGCCCACGGCATGGTATACATGGGGGCGTTCATTCCAATGACGTCAATGAAAAATTTACCGATAATGGCGTTGACCATAGGAGCCACTAGGAAGGGCACGAACATATAGGGATTGAGAACAATCGGCATACCGAAGATAACGGGCTCGTTAACTCCAAAAATCACCGGGATAATCGATGCCTTGCCCATGGCTTTAAGCTGCTTGGAGCGCATAAACATGATTAGGATAATAGGAACGATGAACGTGCAGCCAGAACCGCCCAGACCGCCGATGAAGCTTGTAAAGTCCTGCGTAAGAGCAATTGACGGGTGTCCACCTGCTTGGAAAACCTCAAGATTGGTAACGGTATTGCCGTAGAGCGCAGCATTGATCGGACTCATGACAACCGAAGCACCGTGGATACCCATAAATTGGAAAAGTGCGACCGCGCCTTCGATAAGCGCCATGCCAGGATAGGTGTCGACCGCGGAGAACAGCGGCGAGATGAGAGCGGATACCAAATTGGCGAACGGCACAGCAAGCAGCTTGCGGCTCGCAAGATCGATAAAAGCGCACGCAAGGATCGAAAACCCAAATGCAAAGATATCGCGAAAACTCTGCGCAATAGAGCCAGGGACCTCTTTGGGGAGCTTGATCGTCACATTATGGCTAATGCACACCTTATAGATATTAACGGTCAAGAATGCGGCTACGAACGCAGCGAGAAAACCCTTGGTTCCCATATAGCCGGTTTCAAAAACAGATGTATCTGCTCCGCCAATCGAGACAACATCGTTCGTCACCGATAGCAAGAGCATGCCGCACATGGCACAAACCATGCACGAGGTGGGGTTGAGAGATTTGCCCGAAGGCATGCGACGGTTCATCGACATTGCAAGTGAGCTCGCCGTGGTGCCGGCCACCATAATGCCAAGAAGCCCCATGGTATATGCATAGATTTTATTGAAGAAATCCAGCACCTCAGGCGGAAGCGTGATGCCTACATAGGCAGGGAGCGTCGAAAGAAGAAGGAACAGGCTCGAGAACAGCACAATTGGCATATTCGAGAGAAAGCCATCCTTGATCGCCACCAGATAAATGTTCCTCGAGATTTTGTCGAAGAGGGGCTGGTGTTTTTCAAGGAATTTGACGATAGCGTCCATAACACATCCTTTCATGATTCCCGGGCACGTAACGATTTATCCGGACTCAACCGTCGTCGTCCCCGTTTGTATCCACTTATTCCACTTATGTAAGTGAATACGTTCTTGTGCGAAATGTAATATCATTTGCGCGATTTGTCATAACCAATTCTTTTTCCGCTTTGTCGATATGTCAAAAATTCAAATACATATTCGGTGAACGGTAGTTGATTAATATAAGGTTTTCCCAGTTAAAGGCTATTTTTTCCGAGCAGTACAATAAGTTTGCAACCGTTCACCGATTGGATATAACATATTGAATATATTGTTGTAACAATATTAGAGACAATGTCACAAGCCTGTCGTTCTAGTCAAAGGAAGTAACAATGCCCAAACGATTACTGAACATGTCCGCATCCGATTTTGCCGCCACGTCACCCATGGATCTAAAGCAGGCAATTCTGGCTTCCGAGGGACGTACCATCATGGCGGAAAACGTACCCTCTTCCCAATTTCTCGGCGGCGTTACTAATGCAGAAATCGAACGTGCCGCAGGTGCCGACCTGCTTCTGTTTAACGCGCTCGATGTGTTCGACCCAGTTATTGCCGGTATTCCAGATGATCTCAATGAAAACCCGGTCACTTGGGTGAAGCGAGCATGCGGAAGGCCCATTGGCGTCAATCTGGAGCCAGTGGATAACGAGGCAGAGATGTCTGAATCCCGAACGGAAATCCCCATGGGTCGTCGCGTCTCTCCCAAGACCTTAGAAAAGGCTAACGAACTCGGATTTGATTTTATCTGCCTGACGGGCAACCCTGGAACCGGCGTCTCCAACGATGCAATCGCCCATTCGATTAAACTCTCAAAAGAGCATTTCAATGGCCTGGTCATAGCCGGAAAAATGCATGGAGCGGGCGTTGCGGAACCTGTCATGACGCTCGAAATTGCGCGCAAGTTTGTTGACCTCGGCGTCGATATCCTTCTCGTGCCAGCCCCCTACACCGTCCCTTGCTTCCAAGAAGCAGACCTGCGCGCCATCGTAGACTTTGTACGATCCCACAACGTAGGCAAGTCAATTGAAGAGAAGGTTCTCGTCATGGCGGCGAACGGGACGAGTCAAGACTCCTGCGACAGCGAGACCATTAAGAAAATAGGCCTTGCAGCAAAAGCAGCCGGTGCTGACCTCCAACATATCGGGGACTCCATGAACGGTATTTGCCTGCCCCAGAATATCTTCACGCTCGGACAAGCCCTTCGTGGATACAGGCATCAGATCGTCATGCTGAGCCGCTCTGTGATACGTTAAGGTTACCTTGCCCACGTTACATCCCGACTGAGGCAACCATCAGGTATAACCAACATGCAAACTGAGGCTCTAATGCTCGATACACACGAAAAACGGCCACTCTATTTACAGCTCACCGACGCGCTGCTCAAGCAGATCGTCGATGAATATCAAGCAGACGATAAACTTCCAACAGAAATGGAACTCTGCGACGAATACGCCGTAAGCAGAACAACCGTCCGACTTGCCATGAGTGAGCTGGAGCGTCGTGGAAGTATCTATCGAATCCAAGGTAAGGGATCGTTTGTTGCACCGAAACGCGTTAGCGAGCTCAATTCACTTTTAGACTTTGACTTTGCAAGCCATTGCGATGGCGTTGATCCGGATGCCATCACCAAACATTTCGGCGGCCTCACATCAGGTCGTCCAATTTCCGTAATGATGCTCCAACAATTTGGATGTCAAAGTCGCGATGAAATTCAGCGTCTTGAATTGACCTACGAACTTGAAGGCAGCTTCATAGGCGCTGATACGTTCTTCATTTCAAAGTCGCGCGTTCCGAATAACCAGTTAGATTTTCAGGCATTTAGCAGAATCATGGACGACTTGTCCAAGTCTATCCAATCTGTTAGGGAAAGCTATAGAGCACGTCAGCTTAGCGATTCCGAAGCCAGTAATTATGGTGTTGCAAAACTTCCGGTCATCGAACTGACTCATTATGCTTACGACTCCGGAGGCAAACTAATCTCAATTGTCTGCCGCACCGTCTTAACTGGGCGAATCCCTTATCAAAACTTTATTTTCAAGTCCTAATGTTCTTTTTCTTTTGTCTCGATCTGTAACACGTAGCCAAGTTTTTAAGTCCTAACCGTTACAGATCGAGACAAACAAGGTAGACCCCGCCGAATTGTCTCAATCTGTAACACTAAGACCGGTTTTGGACGTCTAGATGTTACAGATTGAGATGAATGCACAGCCAATCCTCTCAATCTCAATCTGTAACATCTGGTTGGTGATTTCACCCCTACCTGTTACAAGTTGAGATGATTTGATAGTGGAGTCCTCATTTGCGTGTCATATCGCGTAGCGCTGACGCGCTGGTTCCCACAATGACAGGAGGTGAAGTCCTCCCGTATCGTCTGTTGGCAATCCCGTAGCTTTAGCTAGCAGATGACCCGCGTATGTTCCTCGATGGCGACACGATCCTCGGCGGCGATGCCCGGCTCGCACACCACGGCGTCCAAATTGTCCAGACG
>CABTWP010000012.1 GCA_902488525.1 uncultured Collinsella sp. | reverse complement strand
TTTAGGGCTTTGGTGCTCCGCCCCTATATGTTTCACAAGGATTGTCGCATGCGCATTTACGCGCAGAGTCTTGCGCGATGATGCGCATGGCCGCGCAAATATCTGCTAACTATGGTTAAATAATGACCGATAAACAAATAAACACGCAAATACAAGCAAAAGCGCGCGCAATTGTGCGAATATAGGGCTGTTAGAAATGAAGGACTTCCGATGACTCAGGAGGCACTCATGGCAGATTCCAAACAGGCTCCGCTCGACGCCGAAGCAGCCGCTAAGGCGGCGTTTGCCTCGGTCCAGGATCGGCCGTTCCCCGACGACATTTTTACGGCTCCCGAGCTTCGCTGGGCTGTGATCGGTTGCGGCGTTATCGCCAACCAGATGGCCCAGTCTCTAGCTCTTGCCGGCCGCAAGCTTGCGGGCGTCGCAAACCGTACGCTATCCAAGGCTCAAGCTTTTGCCGAGCAGTATGGCATCGAGAAGGTCTATGAGACGGTCGAGGACCTCTACGCCGATCCGGATATCGACGCCGTCTATATCACCACGCCGCACAACACGCATATCACCTACCTGCGAGCCGCTCTGGCAGCTGGCAAGCACGTGCTCTGCGAAAAGGCCATTACCCTCAACTCTGCCGAGCTCGACGAGGCCAGTGCCATCGCCGACGAGCACAACGTGGTCCTTATGGATGCTACCACGGTGCTCCACATGCCGCTGTATCAGGAGCTGCGCCGTCGCATGGATGCGGGCGACTTTGGCCGCATGAACCTCGCCCAGCTCAACTTTGGCAGCTATAAGGAGTACGGCGACCTGACCAATCGCTTCTACAACCGCTGCCTTGCCGGCGGCGCCATGCTCGATATTGGCGTGTATGCCCTGTCCGTCATGCGCCTCTTTATGGCAAGCCAGCCAGCCGAGGTCGTGTCTCTGGGCAATACCTGCGAGACTGGCGTTGACGTCGCGGGTGGCATTGTCTGCCGTAATGCTGAGCAGCAGCTGGGCGTTGTGAGCCTTACGCTCCACTCCAAGCAGCCCAAGCGCTCGGTCATCAGCTTCGATAAGTGCTATATCGAGGTCAACGAGTATCCGCGTGCCGACCATGCGACCATCGTGTGGACTGCGGACGGTCACCGTGAGGAGGTCCACGCTGGCACCGAGGCATACGCTCTGTGCTACGAGATGGCCGACCTGGAGAAGGCCGTTGCCGGCGATGATTCGAAGCGCGAGCTTCTGGGCTATGCTTCTGATGTTATGGAGCTGATGACCAAGCTCCGCGCCGACTGGGGAGTCGTGTACCCCGAGGAGGAGTAAGCGATGCTTGCGGAAGATAGGCTCAACGCGATCGTGACGATGGTGCAGCAGGCCGGCTCGGTTACCGTGCCGGAGCTTGCTGAAGCCCTGGGCGTGACGGCGTCTACCATTCGGCGCGACCTGCAGGCGCTCGACCGTGCACACCGTATCGCCAAGGTGCACGGAGGCGCGACGAGTCTGGAGCGTGCGCACGTGACGCGCGACCTGACGATCAACGAGCGCAGTGATCTCCATAACGATGACAAGGAGCGCATCTGCGCCCGTGCGGCGGCGCTTGTGGAGCCCGAGAGCTTTGTGTACATCGATTCAGGTTCGACGACGCTTAGGCTCATCGAGCATCTTCCGCGCCTTGAGGGCGTCACCTATGTGACCGACTCCGTGCTCCATGCTCAGCATCTCGCTCTGCGCGGCATGCGCACCGTGGTGCTGGGCGGCGAGCTCAAGCCCGAGACCGAGGCGCTCGTCGGTCCCGACGCCTTGGCAACCCTGGACCGCTATAACTTCAACTGCGGTTTTTGGGGTTCCAATGGCATCGCCGCCGAGCAAGGTCTCACCACACCGGATATCGAGGAAGCGCAGGTCAAGCGTATCTCGATGCGTCATACCGCCAGACGCTTCGTAATCTCGGACGCCAGCAAATTTGGCATGGTGGCGCCCGTCAAGTTCGCGGACTTTCGCGATGCAACGATCATCACTGCGGGCGAAGTACCCGCCAAGTACCAGTCGATGGACAACGTCATCACGGTCTAGCGATGGGACAAGGCCAAAACCACCACAAAGGTGCCTGTCCCCGCTGCGGCGATTAGTAACGAAAACCGAGTAGTTTTCTCAATAGAAAAGCGGCAACGTCTATCACGGGCGTTGCCGCTTTCGTTGTCTACCGGTTTTGTCTAAGTCTGTAACAACTGGACCGTTAAAAGTGGGCTAGATGTTACAGATTGAGATTCTTCCGAACCGCGCCGTCCCTTTGTCTCGATCTGTAACATCTTGGGCCGATTTTGCCGAGTTGTTGTTACAGATTGAGATTTTCCCTTAAGGGGGATTCGAATGTCTCGATCTGTAACAGATAGGCCGGAAAATGAGCTCTAACTGTTACAGATCGAGACGTTTTGGGACCGCGGCTGAGCCATTGCGACAAAGCCACCACAAAGGTGCCTGTCCCTTTTCGGCAGGCTTTAGGGCTCCCAGGGGCAGGGGGCTTCGATGTGGATGTGCTCGCTGGTAACGGGATGCGTAAAGGACACGCTGTGGGCGTGGAGCATCAGGCCGCAGGGGCGCGGCGTTCCGTACAGGTCGTCGCCAACCAAGGGGTGATGCTCGCTGGCCAGGTGCACACGGATCTGGTGTTTGCGACCGGTGAGCAACTCGACATCAATATACGAGCGCGTGGGCAGGCCTCGGCGGCTCTTAAGGCGCTTGAGCACCTTCACGCGCGTCTGAGACGGCTTGCCGCTGGCGCCAACGCGCATCTTGCGGCTATCGTGGCGGTCGCGGGCGATGGGCTTGTCGATGAGCTTCTCGTTCCAGTCGATCTTGCCCTCGGCCAGCGCCAGATAGTGCTTTTCGAATGCGTGGTCGATGACCATCTGGTCAAAGGCGGGCTGCGTCTGCTTGTCGAGCGAGAACAGTACCACGCCGGTGGTGTCACGGTCCAGGCGATTGAGCGGCTGCATGTCGGTCGCGGCAAAGCCGTCGCCCATCGCCAGCAGCAGGTCGCTGGCGTAGTCGGTAAGTGTGCGCTCGCCGGTGCCGTCGCCGTGGACGATCATGCCGGCGGGCTTGTCGATGGCCATGAGCCAGGCGTCGCAGTAGAGGACTTGAGGTTCTTCGTTCACGTGTAAGCCTTTCGGTTAGCTAATTCCCACAAACATGCAGCCCGAGGTGGCGCCGCGCAGGCGGGCGGCGGGCTTGCGGCCGGCTTGAGCCGCCTCGACGGCGCGACGGACGCGAGCGACGGCACGGCCAATCTCATCGGCCTCGAGCAAGGTTCCGTCGACCATAAGACGACGGACGCCGGCGTCGAGCAACTGCGGTACCTGCGGCGTAAGGTCGATGGGGTAGGCGTCGTACAAGCGAGAGCGGCCGTGGATGTCGGTGCGCACGGGCATGACCTTTCCGTCGATATTCTTGAGCGACAGCTTGCGGGCGCGCAGACGGCAGCTGGCACAATCGTGGATGCAGCCATTGGCCACCTGCAGGATGCAGTGCTCGCTCGTCATAACGCGCGGGCGGCCAAAGACGGTGATGCCCAGAGCCGCGGGCGCGGCGGCGCCGAGCGAGACAATCTCGTCGAGTGTGATCTCGGGCGAGAGCCAAAACGCACCGGCTCCGCGCTCGGCAAGCGCCTCCATGCAGGGCGTGTTGTGCACCGGCAGGCAAGAGCGAATCTCGGCCGTGGCGCCAACCTGGGCGGCCAGGGCAAGCTCAGAGATGTTGCCAATAGCGACCGTAGCGCCGGCAACAACCCACGGGTCGACGCGTACGTGGTCAACGGCGCGGCAGACCTCGTCGAGCACGGGTACGATGCCCTGCTCAAATGCATCGGCGGGGGAGAGCTCGGCCGCATCGAGTGCGTCGGTGGTCATGTAGATGCGCGTTACACCCTCGGCGCGAGCGGCCTCGGCGGCCTCGAGCGAGGTGACGGTGGCGCAGATCTGCGGCTCATCGCGGTAGTGCTCGGGCGCGGGGCGGGAATCACTGGTTACAATCGCCGGCAACTCGAGCGTTATCGCGCGCTCCTCGTACGGTGCCAGAATGGCCTCTTCCAGCGCCTTACAAGCGGCGGCGCGCACCTTGTGCACGGCGGAAAAGCCCATACCGCAGCCGGCGTCGAGGGCCACGTCAAAGCTCGCGGCCTCAAAGGGAGAGGAGCCCATGCGCCCGACGTGCTCAACCAGATCGGATGCCTCGACGGCGCGGGTCTTGGCAGCCTCGACGGTGAAGCCCGTGGCCGTGGCCGTAAGCGAAGGGTCGTCGCAGCAGGTGAGTGTGACAGTAAACGGCTCGCCCAAACGCGCCACAACGGTTACATCAACGGCGCGGCGGCGCAGCACATCGCGCTTGAGCGCGGCGCCGGCAGCGTCAATGGCGCGCTGGCTTCGAATCACGCGCACGCGGCAGCCCTCGGGCATGCTGCGAGGCACGCGGCACTCGATGATGTCACCGGCGGCGGCGTCATCGGCGGCAATGGTGGTCAGGAACTGGTCAAACTCGTTATCGTGGCGAAGCTCCAGCAGGTCGCCCTTGCCCACGGGCTCAAACAACTCAATGCGGGCGATGGCGGCGCGCCGACGACGGTCGTCGGGCTTGAGGCCGCGCACATCGCGGTTGGCCGGGCGGCTGCCCAGCACCGTGCCCACGATCTGGCCGCGGTTGTTGGAGCGCTCGTAGCTCATCATCTCGTCACCCGAGGTACCGTCTTGGTAGGCGTGCGTAAAGTCGCGGTTAAAGCAGCGCTTGAGCTGTCGCTGGCGGGCCGCATCCTCATCCTTAGAGGTCGAAACATCGGCCAGCATGTCATCAATCTGATGACGATACACGTCGACGATGGAATACACGTAATCGGGGGCCTTCATGCGGCCCTCGAGCTTGAGCGATGCGGCGCCGGCGTCATACAGACGGCGAACAAGCTGCGAAGTGTTGGTGTCGCGCGGGCACAGCGCGCGCTCGCGACCGGCAGGGGAGAGCGAGCGGCCGTTCTCGTCAATTAGCTCGTAGGGTAGGCGGCAGGGCTGGGCGCACATGCCGCGGTTGGCCGAGCGGCCAGCCATGGCAAAGCTCGACAGCAGGCACAGACCCGAGTAGCAAAAGCAGATGGCACCGTGGCTAAAGACCTCAAGGTCCACATCGGGCGCGGCGTTGTGAATGGCGGCGATCTCGTCGATGGAGAGCTCGCGCGAGAGAGTCACGCGGTCGGCGCCCTGCTCACGGCACCAAAGGGTTCCGCGGTCGTCGTGGATGTTCGCCTGGGTCGAGATGTGTGTCTCGATGCCGGGCATGGTGCGCTTGACCTCAAAGAACAGACCCCAGTCCTGGATAATGAAGGCGTCGGCGCCCAGCGTGGAGCAGCGATGGATGAGTTGCAGCGCATCGCCCATCTCGGACTGCTTGATGACGATGTTTACCGTGACGTAGACGCGCGACCCGGCTAGATGCGCGGCGCGGCAGGCTTGCTCAAAGGCCTCGTCGGTAAAGTTGGTTGCCTTGCGGCGGGCGTTGAAGCTGCCCATGCCGCAGTAGATGGCGTCTGCCCCGGCAGCGAGCGCGGCGGCAAAGGGCTCGGGCCCTCCGGCGGGCGCCAAAAGCTCGGGTCTGCGGTTGGTGGTTCGACTGGCGGTTGCGGTCATATCCTGCCTTTCAAAATGCTCAGATATTCAAAAGTATAGTGGTGCCGTTGCGGCAGGCGATGCCCGTGCTCCAAGTGGGATAAAGTCTTCAGCAGCTTAGGCTGGCTGACCCCGTGGAGAACCGTTCAGCTGCCAACGGGCGCCGTTGGTCGATAAAATATTCTCGCAAACTGATAATATTCTTGCATCGCACGGAAACCTTGAGTACTATCCCAAATCAAGCGCGGTGTTCAGACCGAATTGTGCCTCCCGGTGCGAACGCCGCGCTCACGCTCTCTATCTGATCGTAAGGAGAAAAACATGAGCAAGACCGTCGTGTCTTCCGATAACGCACCTGCAGCCATCGGCCCGTATTCCCCCGGCATCCAGACCGGCAACATGGTGTTCCTGTCCGGCCAGCTGGGCATCGATCCCGCGACCGGCAAGATGCCCGAGGGCGTCGAGGCTCAGGCTAAGCAGTCCCTCGCCAACGTCGAGGCCCTGCTGACCGCTGCCGGCGCTACCTTTGCCGATGTCGTCAAGACCACGGTCTACCTGGCTGACATCGCCGACTTCGCCGCCGTGAACGAGATCTACGCCTCCAAGTTCGAGGCCCCGTTCCCCGCGCGCAGCGCTTTCCAGGTTGCCGCTCTTCCGGCTGGCGGTCTGGTCGAGATCGAGGTCGTCGCCGCTCTCTAAGGCGCTGGCCACAACTTAACATGACATGCAAAAAGACCCTGCAGCGCGTGCGAGCTGCAGGGTCTTTTGTCAAGTGACGGATCGCTTGTGGAGCCGCGCTCCATTTTGCTCGTTAGCCCTCCTTGCGGACTTTTTGCAGGTAGCGGTAGACGCTGGGCTCCGAGATGCCCAGCGCGGTGGCGGCGCAGGCCACGGCGCCCTTGAGCATGAACACCCCGTTGCCGTTGAGGTGGCGAATGACGTCCACGCGGTCGCTCTGACCAAGCGACGCTATATCCAGCCCGCGCGCGCTCAGCAACTCGGCAATGCTGCGGTCGATGAGCTCCTGTGTGGACTCCGAAAGGCTTTCGACCTCGATAGGGGCGGGCTCCGTGCGCGTTGGCGCCGCGTCGAAGCACGCCATGAGCTGCTGCGCCATGGCGTTGATGGAGCGCACGGTCGAGAGATCGGTGTTGACGCAGAGCATACCGACGATCTCGTCATTCTCGCGGATAAAGTACGTCGCTGACTCCAACGTTTTGCCGCCGGCACCGCGCCCCTCGTAGCCCGTAATAAACGGCAGGTCGCGATACTTGGCGTCGTGCATGATCTTGAGTGCCAGATCGGTGGCGGGACCGCCGACCTTGCGGCCGCTCACGATGCCGTTGCGAATATCGACGATGGCGTGGTCGGGATCCGAGAAATCGTGCAGCACGATTTCGCTGTTTTTGCCGAGTATCTGCTCCAGAAAATCGACCATCGGCAAAAAGCGACGTACGGTCTCGTTCACGGGCAACTCCTTTGGGTGAAATCGGAAATGTTCATAACAATTTTTTCTCATGGTAACACGCTGCCCACCATCTCGTATATCCGCAGGTACATTGCGTAATGCAGACGAACGGTAGGAATTTAGCGGTAAACGGTTGACCAAAAGAAAAGTTAGATGTTATTTTGACCAGACACTTTCCTGACCTGCGGAAATGCGTTATTTCAGCTGAAGAATGGTCTGATAACAAAAAATTATTATTGAGAATGAGAATCATCTTTAATACGATATGCAATGAAGGCACAACCTCAACCCCGCACTGCGTCACAATAGAGCGTTAGATGCGAAAACAACTACTTCGAGGATTGGTGGTCAAATGACCCAGGAGACGGTTACGAACGGCACTGAAGCCCTGTTCACTCGCGAAGGCATGCCTCCCGTTAAGGAAATGATCCCGTGTGCCCTTCAGCACGTACTGGCATCGTTTGCCGGCATCATTACCCCGGCGGTCATCATGGCCGGCGTCTACGGCTTTAATAGCCAGCAGAGCACCGACATCATCCAGGTCGCCCTCATTCTTTCGGCGATCGATACGGCCCTTCAGGCCTTCGCTCCCTTCCGTCGCATCGGCGGCGGCCTGCCCATCGTCATGGGCGTTTCGTTCGCGTTCCTGCCGGCCCTGCAGGCCATGGGTGCCTCGGGTTTTAGCTTTGGTGCGCTGCTGGGCGGCGAGATCGTCGGCGGCGCCGTCGCGGTCCTCTTTGGTCTGGCCTACAGCAAGATCAAGTGGCTGTTCCCGCCCGTCGTGACCGGTACGGTCATCTTCTCCATTGGCGTTTCGCTGTATCCCACGGCCGTCAAGTATATGGCCGGCGGTATGGGTACGCCGCTGTGGGGCACCCCGCAGGCATGGTGCGTCGCTCTCATCACCTTCGCCGTGGTCTTTGCGCTCGCCAACTTTGGCAAGGGCACGCTCAAGCTGGGATCCGTGTTCTTTGGCATGATCGTTGGCATGATCGTTTCCATCCCCTTTGGCATGATCGACTTCTCCAGCGTCGCCACCGCTCAGGTCTTCGCCCTTCCCAAGCTCATGCCCTACGCGCTCGAGTTTGATCCCGAGGTCTGCATTACCCTCGCCGTCGTGTTCCCCATGGTTGCCATCCAGGTTATCGGCGACGTCTCCGCCGCCTGCCTGGGCTCCATCGACCGTATGCCCACCGAGCGCGAGCTCTCCGGCGCCATCGTGTCCCAGGGCCTCACCTCTATGGTCGGCGGCCTGCTGGGCGGTCTTCCCACCAGCGCCCTTGGCCAGAACGTGGGCATCATCTGCTCCAACAAGGTCGTCAACAAGTGGGTCTTTGTGATCATCGCGGCCGTCTTTGCCATCGCCGGCCTGTTCCCGCAGCTCTCTGCCGTCCTTTCCGCTATCCCGCAGCCCGTCATCGGCGGCGCGACCGTCGGCGTCTTTGGCACCATCACCATGAACGGCGTGCGCATGTTCACCCGCGAGGGCCTCACGCAGCGCACTACCACTATCGTCGGCACCTCCGTCGTCTTTGGCCTGGGTATCTGGATGGCCAGCGGTTGCCTTGCCGGCGAGGGTATGCCCGCCTGGGTGTCCACCGTCATCGGCTCCAATGCCGTAACCCCCACCGCCATCATGGCCATTGTCCTTAACCTGATCCTTCCGCAGACGCCGGTCGTGGCTCAGCACATCGATGCTGCCAAGGACGCTGCCGTGGATCTGGTCTTGCCCGAGAGCAAGAAGTAACCAATTCGGTGCTATTCGTCGGCGGACGTATCGCCTCGTCCGCCGACGCCATGCGGCGCCAAGCCGCACTTCAAAGGGTTTGTCCCTTTGGTGAAGCGTTGACGGGAGAGGGCCCGTTTCCGGTGTAGGCCGGCGCTTCGCACTCCGCCATGTCAGAGGTGTCAAACCCCGCCTCTGATGTTGAAGGGAGCATCCATGCTTCTGGTCGCTAACGGTTCCGTCTTTACCCGCAACGCTCAGACCCCGTTCATTCCAAACGGTGCGGTCGCCATTGACGGAGATACGATCGTCGAAGTGGGCCCCGAGCGCGAGCTCAAGGCCAAGTACCCGGATGCCGAGTACGTCGATGCCCGGGGCAACCTCATCATGCCCGGACTCATCAACTGCCACACCCACATCTACTCGGGTCTGGCCCGCGGCCTTGCCATTAAGGGCTGCAACCCCACCAACTTCCTGGAGAATCTCGAGCAGCAGTGGTGGAAGATCGACGACAATCTGACGCTCGACGGCACCAAGGCCAGCGCCTATGCCACGATTTTGGACTCTATCCGCGATGGCGTCACCACGATTTTCGATCACCATGCGAGCTTCTGCGAGATCCCGGGAAGCCTCTTTACCATTAAGGATGCAGCTCAGGAGCTGGGCATGCGTTCGTGCCTGTGCTACGAGGTCTCCGATCGCCGTGGCCAGGAAAAATGCGACCAGGCCATTGCCGAGAACGCCGAATTTGCCCAGTGGGCCGCCAAAGAGCGTCGCGATAACGACAACCACATGATCGCCGCCATGTTTGGCGGACATGCTACCTTTACGCTGTCGGACGAGACCATGGATAAGATGGCCGAGGCCAACAACGGCCTGACCGGCTTCCACATCCACGTGTGCGAGGGCATGAACGACGTGTGGGATTCCCGCCTCAACCGCGGTGGTATCAGCCCCGTCGAGCGCCTGCTGCAGCACAACCTGCTGGGTCCCGACACCATGCTCGGCCACTGCATCCACGTGACGCCTGCCGAGATGGATATCGTCAAGGAGTCCGGCACCTGGCTCGTCAACAACCCCGAATCCAATATGGGCAACGCCGTGGGCTGCGCCCCCGTGCTCGAGTTCTTCCGCCGCGGTATCCCCGTGTGCATGGGCACCGACGCCTACACCCACGATATGCTCGAGAGCCTTAAGGTCTTCCTGATCATTCAGCGCCACAACGCCGCCATGCCCAACGTGGGCTGGTGCGAGGCCATGACCATGCTGTTCGAGAACAACGCCAAGATGGCGAGCAAGTACTTCGATCGCAAGCTCGGTGTGCTCGAGGCCGGCGCTGCCGCCGACGTCATCGTCATGGACTACAAGCCCTTTACGCCGCTGAGCGAGGAGAACATCGACGGCCACATGCTCTTTGGCATGATGGGCAAAAACTGCCGCACCACCATCATCAACGGCCGCGTCCTGTACAAGGATCGCGAGTTCGTTGGGATTGATGAGGACAAGATCAACGCGTGGACCATGGCTGAGTCCAAGAAGCTCTGGAGCACGCTCAACGATCGCGCCTACTAATTACAAGTAGATTCACGCGCGTCGGATGTTTCGCCGCATCCGACGCGCGTATAGGCGGCCTCCGCGGGGTCGCCGGCGCTGTGCTAGCGCTACACCGTATTTGCGCCCGCCGCGCGGTCTCGCCGGGCGTTACAGAGAGGAGCTCATTATGAGCGACATCATGAGGCCGATCCCGTTTTCGCAGCTGATGAACTGGATCATCGAGGAGCACAAGACTCAGGGCGCCGTCTTTGGCGTGCGCAAGATGGTCACGACCAACCAGGAGGGTGCGCTTCCCATTTTTGACGAGCGCATCGAGACTCCGTTTGGCCCGGCCGCCGGTCCCAACACGCAGCTGGCCCAGAACATCGTGGCCTCTTATGTGGCTGGTTCCCGCTTCTTTGAGCTTAAGACCGTTCAGGTTATGGACGGCGAGGAGCTCTCCAAGTGCGTTAACAAGCCCTGCATTGTGGCGCAGGACGAGTGCTACAACTGCGAGTGGTCGACCGAGCTCGAGGTTCCGCAGGCCTTTGCCGAGTACGTGAAGGCATGGTTCGCCTGCCACCTGATCGCTCGCGAGTACGGCCTGGGCAGCCCGGACGGCTTTGTCTTTAACATGTCGGTGGGCTATGACCTGGAGGGCATTAAGAGCCCCAAGGTCGATGCGTACATTGAGGGCATGAAGGACGCCAGCGGCTCCGAGGTTTGGAACGAGTGCCGCACGTGGGCGCTCGCTAACCTGGACAAGTTTGAGCATGTCGATGCTGCGTTTGTCGAGTCCATCCCGGCGCGCGTCTCCAACTCCATTACCGAGTCCACGCTGCACGGCTGCCCGCCCGCCGAGATCGAGCGCATCGCGACCTACCTCATCACCGAGAAGGGCCTCAACACCTACATCAAGTGCAACCCCACGCTGCTGGGCTATGAGTTTGCCCGCCAGCGCCTCAACGAGCTGGGCTTTGACTACATCGTCTTCGATGACACGCACTTCCGCGAGGACCTGCAGTGGGCCGATGCCGTGCCTATGTTCGAGCGCCTGATTGCCCTGTGCGCCGAGCGCGGCCTGGAGTTTGGCGTCAAGCTCACCAACACGTTCCCCGTCGACGTGACGAGGAACGAGCTGCCCTCCACCGAGATGTACATGTCCGGCCGTTCGCTGTTCTCGCTGACCATCGAGGCTGCCCGCCGCATTACCGAGCAGTTTGACGGCAAGCTGCGCATCAGCTACTCCGGTGGCGCCACGGTCTACAACATCCGCGCCCTGTATGACGCCGGTATTTGGCCCGTCACCCTGGCGACCGACGTGCTCAAGCCCGGTGGCTACGAGCGCTTTAGCCAGATGGCTGGCGAGTTTACCGACCTGGATGGCAAGCCGTTCGCGGGCGTCTCTCTCGAGGCCGTGACTGCGATCCAGACCGACTCGCTCACCAACCCGCTCTACAAGAAGCCGCTGCGCCCGCTGCCCGACCGCAAGGTCGCCGGCAAGAGCCCGCTTTCCGACTGCTTTACCACGCCGTGCCGCACGAGCTGCCCCATCCAGCAGGATATTCCCGCCTATCTGGCGGCTGTTGACGAGGGCCGCTACGAGGACGCACTCAACATCATCATCGAGTGCAACGCCCTGCCGTTCATTACCGGCACCATCTGCCCGCATCCCTGCGGCCGTGCCTGCGAGCGTGCATTTTACGAGCCCGAGGGCGCCCAGATTCGCGCCAGCAAGCTCAAGGCCGCCCGTGAGGCCATGGCCGCCGTGCTGCCCAAGCTGCGCGCCCAGGCCATCGCAAACGACGGCGAGCACAACGTTGCCGTTATCGGCGGCGGCCCGGCCGGCCTGGCGACCGCGTTCTTCCTGACGCGTGCCGGCGTGCCCGTCACCATCTTTGAGGCCCGCGACTCTCTCGGCGGCGTGGTCCGTCACGTGATTCCCGAGTTCCGTATTGCGAGCGACGATATCTCCCACGATGCCGAGCTCTGCCTGGCCTTTGGCGCCAAGGTGCAGCTCAACGCTCGCGTTGATTCCATTGACGAGCTCAAGGCCCAGGGCTTTACCGACGTGGTCGTGGCCACCGGTGCCTGGATGCCCGGCTCTGCGGGCCTGGGCGAGGGCGCCGAGCTCGACGTGCTGGAGTTCCTCGAGGCCGCCAAGAAGGGCGAGAAGCTCGAGCTGGGTGAGGACGTCGTGGTCATTGGCGCCGGCAACACCGCCATGGACGCGGCCCGCGTGGCCAAGCGCCTGGCCGGCGTGAAGAACGTGCGCCTGGTGTATCGCCGCACCAAGAAGCAGATGCCCGCCGACGAGGAAGAGCTCGATCTTGCTCTTGCCGACGGCGTTGAGTTCTGCGAGCTGCTGGCGCCCAAGGCGCTCAACGGCTCCGTGCTGACCTGCGACGTTATGGAGCTCGGCGAGCCGGATGCAAGCGGCCGTCGCAGCCCCGTCGCCACGGGCGAGACCGTCGAGCTTTCCGCCACCACGGTGATCTGCGCCGTGGGCGAGGGCATCGATGCCAGCCTGTACGATGCCGCGGGCGTCGAGCACGACCGTCGCGGCCGTCTTGCCGCCACCTCCACCGGCGTTGAGGGCGTCTGGGCTGCGGGCGACTGCCGTCGCGGTCCTGCCACCGTGGTCGAGGCTATCGCCGACGCCGCCGAGGTTGCCCGTGCCATCGCCGGCGTGGACTTTAACAAGTACGCCGACCAGAATGCTCAGGCCGGTCGCGAGGACGCCTGCTACGAGCGCAAGGGGTCGCTGTGCCGCGACAAGCGCAACTGCACGAAGACCCGCTGCCTGGGCTGCGGCTCGGTGTGCGAGGTCTGCTGCGACGTGTGCCCCAACCGCGCCAACGTGGCAATTAAGGTGCCGGGCCTGGCCAAGCATCAGGTCGTCCATGTCGACGGCATGTGCAACGAGTGCGGTAACTGCGCCGTGTTCTGCCCCTACCAGGAGGGTCGTCCCTACAAGGACAAGCTCACCCTGTTCTGGAGCGAGCAGGACATGGAGAACTCCGAGAACGAGGGCTTCCTGGCCGTGGACGAGGACCACTTTAAGGTCCGCGTCGCCGGCACGGTCCGCACCGTCTCGGTCGATGCCGTCAACACCGGTCTTCCCGAGGCCGTCCGCCTGACCATCAGGGCCGTGCGCGACAACTATTCGTACCTTCTTAAGAAATAGGCGAGTCTCTTATGGCCAAATCCATTCAACATAACGTGGCCTACGTTGCCTGCGGAAGTGGTTGCGCTTCCGCAGGCGGCGACGCCCGTTGCAGCGAAGGCTGCATTGGCTGTGGCGCCTGCGTCACGGCCTGCCCCCACGGCGCCATTGCGCTGGTCGATGGCATCGCCCGCGTGGATCGCTCCAAGTGCACGGGCTGTGGCCTGTGCGGCATGGCGTGCCCGCAGCGCGTGATTGCCTTCGTTCCCGGCTACCAGAACATTCTGGTGCGCTGCAACAACACCGATAAGGGCGCTATCGCTCGCAAGATCTGCGACACGAGCTGCATCGGTTGCGGCATGTGCGCTAAAAAGTGCCCTGCCGGCGCTATCCGCATCGAGGACAACTGCGCCCATATCGACGGCGTGGACTGCCTGTCGTGCGGCATGTGCGCCGTCGTCTGTCCGCATGGCGCCATCCACGACCGCACCGGCATCGCCGCCGGCGTGTAGAAGGGAATCACCATGGCACAGGAATTCACTTTTACCGTTAACGGCGTCGAGCGCACGACGACGGAGAATAAACCGCTGCTGCGCTACCTGCGCGACGACCTGCATATCCATTCCGCCAAGGACGGCTGCTCCGAAGGTGCTTGCGGTACCTGCACCATCCATGTGGACGGTGCGGCCGTCAAGGCGTGCGTGCTGACCACCGCTCTTGCCGCCGGTCGTAACATCGTGACCGTCGAGGGCCTGCCCGAGGACGTGCGCGAGGCCTTTGTGTACGCCTTTGGCGCCGTGGGTGCCGTACAGTGCGGCTTTTGCATTCCCGGCATGGTCATGGCGGGTGCAGCGCTCATCGCCGAGGACCCCGAGCCCACCGAGGAGCAGATCAAGTACGCCATTCGCGGTAACGTCTGCCGCTGCACCGGCTACAAAAAGATTATCGAGGGCATCTCGCTGGCCGCTGCGGTGCTCCGCGGCGAAAAGCAGATCGACGAGGACCTGGAGCGCGGCGATGACTACGGCGTGGGCAAGCGCGCTTTCCGTATCGACGTGCGCAAGAAGGTGCTCGGTGAGGGCAAGTACCCCGACGACATCGACGGGCTCGATCAACCGGGCCTGACCTATGCCAGCGCCGTGCGCTCCAAGTATCCGCGCGCCCGTGTGCTCTCCATCGACACCTCCAAGGCCGAGGCCCTGCCCGGCGTGGTGGGCATCCTGCGCGCCGAGGACGTGCCGGTCAACCAGGTCGGCCACCTTATCCAGGACTGGGACGTCATGATTGCGGCGGGCGATATCACCCGCTGTGTGGGTGACGCCATCGTGTTGGTGGTCGCCGAGGACGAAGCGACGCTCGAGAAGGCCAAGAAGCTCGTAAAGACCGATTACGAGCCTCTGGAGCCCGTGCGTAACATCGCCGAGGCCAGGGCTGCCGACGCCCCGCGCCTGCACGACAGCTTCTTTGCCTTTGGCAACACGGTGGAGCTCAAGGACAACGTGTGCCAGAGCCGCCATGTGACGCGCGGCGACGCCGCCAAGGCGCTGGCGGAGAGCGCGTTCACCGTGACGCAGCGCTTTACCACGCCCTTTACCGAGCATGCCTTCTTGGAGCCCGAGTGCGCCGTTGCCTTCCCGTATAAGAACGGCGTCAAGGTGCAGTCGACCGACCAGGGTGCCTACGACACGCGCAAAGAGTGTGCCCACATGTTTGGCTGGGACAACGAGCCCGAGCGCGTGGTCGTCGAGACCATGCTCGTGGGCGGCGGCTTTGGCGGCAAGGAGGACGTGTCCATCCAGCACCTGGCCGCGCTTGCTGCCTATAAGTTCCAGCGTCCTGTGAAGTGCAAGCTCACGCGTGCCGAGTCGCTCGCGTTCCATCCCAAGCGCCACGCCATGGACGGCACCTTTACGCTGGGCTGCGACGCCGAGGGCAACTTTACCGGCCTGGATTGCGAGATCAACTTTGACACCGGCGCCTACGCGTCGCTGTGCGGCCCGGTGCTCGAGCGCGCCTGCACGCACGCCGTCGGCCCCTACAAGTACCAGAACACCGACATTCGCGGCTTTGGCTACTACACCAATAACCCACCCGCCGGCGCGTACCGCGGCTTTGGCGTTTGCCAGTCCGAGTTTGCGCTCGAGAGCCTGATCGACTTGCTGGCAGAGAAGGTCGGCCTGGATCCGTGGGAGATCCGCTACCGTAACGCCATCGAGCCGGGCGAGGTTTTGCCCAACGGCCAGATTGCCGACTGCTCCACGGCGCTTAAAGAGACGCTGCTCGAGGTCAAGGATGCCTACTATGCGCATCCCGGACACGCCGGTATCGCCTGCGCCATGAAGAACGCCGGCGTGGGCGTGGGCCTGCCCGATGCCGGCCGCTGCAAGATTCGCATCGAGGACGGCGTGGCTGTGGTCTATGCCGCCACGTCCGACATCGGCCAGGGCTGCAACACCGTCTTTTTGCAGGACGTTGCCGAGGCATGCGGCCTGCCGCTTCGCTGCATTGCCAACGGCGAGTGCTCCACCGAGAACGCTCCCGACTCCGGCACCACGTCTGGTTCACGTCAGACGGTCGTGACCGGCGAGGCCGTGCGCGGTGCCGCCTTCCTGCTGCGCGATGCCATGCTTGATATCGAGGCCGGCAAGTCTGCGCCCGCCGCTCCCGTGAATGCGCATGGCGACGGCGTCAAGATCGAGTACGACGACGGTCGCGCCTATCAGCTGCACACGCAGGAGCTCGTCGCCGGCCAGGGTATGCATCCTCAGGATCCCGCGGCCGCCATCAAGGCGCTCGAGGGATGCGAGTTTGGCTACGTGTACCTGGAGCCGACCGACAAGCTGGGCGCCGACGTTCCCAATCCCAAGAGCCACATCTGCTACGGCTTTGCCACGCATGTGGTCATTCTGGACGATGACGGTCGCGTGAGCGAGGTCTATGCCGCGCACGATTCCGGCAAGGTGGTCAACCCCATCTCCATCCAGGGTCAGATCGAAGGCGGTGTGCTTATGGGTATGGGCTATGCGCTTACCGAGGACTGGCCGCTCAAGGACTGCGTGCCCCAGGCAAGGTACGGCACGCTCGGGCTGTTCCGTGCGCCCGAGATTCCGGATATCCACGCCATCTACGTGGAGAAGGACGAGCTACTGCCCGTGGCATACGGCGGCAAGGGCATCGGCGAGATCGCAACGATTCCCACGGCGCCCGCCGTACAGAACGCCTATCGCGCATTTGACGGCAAGCTGCGTCCGGATCTGCCCATGGTGGATACGCCCTACAGCCGCGCCCGTCGCCGCGGGTAGGGTAGAGCGTGGACGGCCATTGCTGGCTGCCGTCTGCGCTTAGCATCAACTACATACGCTGCGCCTTTGGCCCCAGCTCCATCGCGAGCCGGGGCCTTTTGTTTGGAGCGGAAACTGCATCCCAGAATTGGCGTTCAGAATGGGATGCGCTTTCCGGTAGAGCCTCTGGCGGAAACAGCGTCCCGGAATCATGCCTCAGAGTGGGATGCGCTTTCCGTTAACCGCTCACTTGGAAAGCGCATCCCAGTTTGAGTGTTTATTCCGGGATGCGGTTTCCGTTGAAGGACTCAACCGGAAAGCCTGTCCAGCTCTGAGACGGGATTCCGGGACACGCTTTCCGCCAGGCCCGCCATCCGGAAAGTGCATCCCGTTTTGAGCGTCCAGGCTGGGACGCGCTTTCCGTTGGCGTGGCCGTTGGGAAAACGCGGCCCAGATAGGGGGAATGCGATTCGGCGATGCTTGGCCTAGCAGCTCCTACAGGTCCACCTCGTTGAGCCATGTCGGCAGCGCGGTCTGCCGGATGCCTGCCGTCTGCAGCTTTTTGGCGAGCATTCCTGTCGAGCGGACCTCGTTCATGGTAAAGCGCAGCAGAGGGTGGCCGTAGAGCGATAGGTGCGCCTCGCGCTGTCGTTCGGCAACGAGCGCCTCGGCGGTGGTGCGTCCGGCCAGCATGGTCTGGTCGGTATATTTGATGAGCCCGTCGAGCTCGCCCAGCGTGAGTTCCCGCGCCTGGCGCTCCCAGGCAAAGTCCGTTCGTATGGGCTTGGCCGAATCGAAGGGGTCCGTCAGCTCGTATTGAAGCCAGTCGGGCGCAAAGCCCGTCTCGATCATGACGGCTCGGGCGACCGATTCCCCGCCGCTCTCGGCGCGGGCGTCGGCATATCGAAGCGTTGTGAGGGCGGTGCGAATCGCACGACCATTGCGGGCAGTCGCTCGTTGCTCAACGGCCTCCATCAGCTGTTCCCGCGCAAGGCCGAGCTTTGAGATCGCCGAATCGGCAATGGGCATGCCGTCGGCAAAACCAGTTTGCAGCAGGCAATCTGTGGCCGTTTTGATGGGCGGCGTTACCGATATGCCGGCTCTGCGTATTGCTCCGGCCGGCTCAATCTGGTGTCGCTGAATATGTGCGCCCGGACGAGCCGACGGCTTTGTCGAGCTGCAAACATGCACGACGTTCAGGTGTCGCCACGAGACCTCGAGCCCCAGCAGGCAAGCTGCCGAAAACGAGCAGAACGTCCAATCGGGGTGGATGATCGCAAGGGCGCGGAGGATTTCGCAATGGCGTTGCGCTCGGTTGAGTTCATCCCAGCGCGTTTTTCGCGCAAACAACCCCGGCATGGGCGAGACAACCGTGCCGCCGGTGCGCCGAAGGAGCGCTTTTCGGATCGCCGTGCTCGGGGGAATCAGACAGCGCCCCTCTTGTTCGGCTTGAGTGAGCAGTTGGTCGATGAGCTGGTCATTGCAATGGGTCATGAGCTACCGCCTCCTTTTGGGTAGCAAAAACGTATCAGCTGGAACTTGCCGCTCAGCTGACCAAAAGCTGACCAAAATCTAACCATGCAGGTAGATGGCCTGGTTTTGACGCCATTTTTTGAAGCCGAATCGGCGGGCGGTAATCGGCACCCGTGAACGGTAGCTAGATATGAAGCCTTGGTAAGTTTAGGGACGTTTACTTTTCCGAAAAAGAGCAATCTATCTGCTGTTTTGTGTTTCTGGATCGCATATTTGAAGGCATGTGATAAGGGCTGTGGATCGTTGCATTGTATCTGCGGAAGCTGTGTCCCGGAATTGCCACTCGGAATGGGACGCGCTTTCCGGAACAGCCCTCAACCGGAAACTGTGTCCCAGATTTCGGCCCCAGAGTGGGACGCGCTTTCCCGATGGGCCTCAAATGGAAACTGCATCCCAGAATGAGCGCTCAGAGCGGGACGCACTTTCCGGATGACATGCTTGGCGGAAACTACGGCCCAGTTTTTGGCTCCAGAACGGGATACATTTTCCGGAACGGTCCACGTGCGGTGGTATACCGCCCCTTTTGCGTGCGTCGCTTGTCGAATTACGTTATAGCTAGCTATATTATAGGACGGTATAATATAGCTAGCTATAACGTGAAGGAAGGATGGCCCTATGTTTATCGGAAGAACGGCGGAAATGTCCGAGCTCAATCGACTGTATGGCACGGGCTCCTTTGAGATGCCCGTAATCTACGGCCGCCGTCGCGTGGGTAAAACGCGTCTTATCACAGAGCTTATCCAAGGCAAGAAGGCTATTTACTTTCAAGCTCGTCGTACCAATGCAGAGGCAAACCTGCATGGCTTTAGCCAGGCGATACTTGCGGGCTCCGTTGGTGTTGCTGGCGTGTCGTTTCGTAGTTTTGACGAGGCGTTTGATGCATTGGCCACCATGGCTCGCACGGAACGTTTAGTTGTCGTGATTGACGAGTATCCCTATCTCGCCCAATCGAATCCCGAAATCAGCTCGTTGCTGCAAGACAAGATTGATCACCTGTACAAAGAGACCAGGCTCATGCTTATCCTGTGCGGCTCGTCTCTTTCGTTTATGGAGGAACAGGTATTGGGCTACGAGAGCCCACTATACGGTAGGCGTACGGCCCAGTTTAAGATCATGCCGCTCGATTTTACGACGACCCTCGGCCTGTGGCAGAGCATGAGTCGCGAAGACGCTGCAGTTTGCTATGGCATGACAGGCGGCATTCCTGCATATATCGAGAAAGTCGATCCTGCCGTATCGCTCAAGGACAACATCAAACGTCTTTTTCTTACTCCTACGGGCTATCTCTTTGAGGAGCCGAGTAACCTGCTGTTGCAAGAGTGCCGCAATCCCGAACAATATGATGCGATCGTACAGGCAATTGCCCAGGGACGCTCGAAGAACTCGGAGATTGCGAGCTCTACGGGAATCCCTGCGAGCAACGTAAAGAGCTATGTGGATAAGCTGGCGTCGCTTGGGATTGTCGAGCGCGAGCTGCCCCTAAACGAGACGAGCAATAAGCGAGCCGTGTATCTGCTGAGCGATCAGATGTTTAGGTTCTGGTACAAGTTTGTTCCGCAGAACATCGGGCTGATTCAAAACGATATGGCCGCGATGGCGTATAAGCGCATTGAGCCGCATCTGTCCGACTATATGGGCGCGGTTTTTGAGCTTATCTGCCGGCAGTACGTGTACGAACTTGCGCGCGCGGGCGAGCTCGATGTGATTCCGGCAACGGTGGGCCGTTGGTGGGGAACGGACAATCGGACGCGTACGCAGGAAGAGATCGATTTGATTGTCGACGACGGAGAGGGCGCGGCGCTCTTTGCGGAGTGCAAATGGCGTAACGAACCGGTAGGCGAGGATGTTCTGGAAAAGCTCGTGTACCGAAGCGAGCTCTTTAGGCGGCAGCATAAAAGCTACGTGATCTTCTCGAAGCGTGGCTTTACGCAAAGATGTCAGGAAGCTGCGGCGAGCAGGGGAGATGCCAAGCTGATTTCGTTTGCCGAGATGTGTGAGCGGAGATAACCAAGCGCTCTGATGTGATGCTCGGAATGGGACGTGCTTTCCGGATCGCCCCTCAAGCGGAAGCTGCGTCCCGGATTCTGGCTCCAGAGTGGGATACCGTTTCCGGTTGAGGTCTCTGGCGGAAGCTGTATCCCGGAATCGAGCTTCAGAGTGGGACGTGCTTTCCCGTCAGGAGCTCAAGTGGAGACTGCGTCCCGGGCTCATGCCTCGGAATGGGACGTGCTTTCCGGATGGGCTTCAAGCGGAAACTGTGTCCCAGAATCGACATGGCTTCAAGTGGAAAGCGCGTCTCAGAATGCCGCGCCGGCGTTTTTGGCGGTCGTGGTTGGAAAGGGGAGCATTACCTACAGACGCGACGACGGCGTGGCGGTGATCCCCATGGCGGCACTTGGGGCGTAGTGGTTTTGCGGGCGTGCCGTGCTTCCTTTACCGAAAATCCATTTGGTAAACCAGATGCTCGCGGATAGAATAAAGTTGACGGCAGCCCAAGGGTGATAGCTGGGCAGCGCCGTTGCTTGGTCAAGAGGTCAGTGCCTTAATGGCAGCGACTTGTTATGCTTCGAATGCTGCTTGAGTGCCTCGGAAAGTTCGATAAGCGCCGTGAAGAGCGAGACCAAAGCAACCAAGAGTTCTACGAGCTCTGATGGGCCCGGGATGACCGCTGATTCAAGTCACCGGGCCTAAATCTTTTTCATGCATTTGAATAGAGCGGGCGACTCTCTTGGGGCGGTCTGCATGGCGTGCGACCGGCGCATGGCGTTGCACCCCGCTTTTGTGTCCGCGCGGGCGCCTATCCTTACGGCAATGTAGCCGCCTATGTAGCAAGCGGCAGGCAACGGAGAAAGGCCCTAACCGTGTCAGCTGAAAAGACGCCGTGTATCTCGGCTATCGATACGACGAACTTTGCGCGCCAGATCGTGCTGGATTTTGAGTTTGCGCCGGTGCCAAAGCAGCGCCAGCGCCGTGGGCTGCGCAATGAGATTATCGAGGTCGGCGCCGTCAAGCTCGATTACCACGGCAACGTTATGGGCGAGTTCTCGCAGTTTGTGCAGACGGAATTTACCGAAGGCGTTGCGTTTCCCGTCCGCGAGCTTACGGGGATATCAGCCGTGGACACCGCGATGGCCGATCCGCTCTACATGGTGATCAAAAGGTTCAGCGATTGGATCGGTCGCTACTCCGCCCAGGTGGTTTGCTGGAGCGGGGCGGACCGGCGACAACTTTTGACCGAGTGCCAGGCAAAGCACATCGACCTTGCCGCATTTCCTACGGACTGGGCCGACCTGCAGGCGTTTTACACCTCGATTATGGACGTGGGCAGCCACGGGCGTGTCTCGTTGGGCGATGCGGCAACGTGGTTTGGCATCGAGTTTGACGAATCGACGGGCCACGCCCACAGCGCCCTTGCCGATGCGCGCGTGACCGCCAAGCTGCTCAAGCAGGTGATGGACGGGGACTACCGCGTGAGCCCGCGCGCCCAGGAGATCCGCCAACGGTGGGGGATGGGCGAGCGAGCTCAGACGCGCCTTTCCAAGAAGTGCCCCGAGCTGGGCGACCTGCTGCTGAAGCTGAAGGCGGAGGGAAGGTAGGGGCGTTAGCTGTCTGCATGGCGCGTGCCTGTCGCGTATCGTTACTCTTCCTGCTGCTTGGCAGGCAAGATGTAGACGTTCTCGGCGTCCACGGCGATCTGCGCGGGGCGGTTGTAGAGGGTGTCGATCTCCTTTACGCTCTGCTTGAACGGCGTGACGTCGGGCGTCTTTGCCTGATGGAGCTTTTCGAGGAGTTTCTCGGATTGCTTGTCGTTGAACTTTCCGATGCTCTCTCCTGCGCCTTCGAGCGCCTCGTCGATGAGTGTATGGTCGCCCACGGGGGTCTTTGCGATGGCGTGACCGAGCAATTTGCCCGCGGACGCGATACCGCCCAGCAGTGCCGCATCGACGGTGTCGACAGCCCCCGCTTCGAGTGCGTTGTAGCAGTCGGTGTAGAGCTCGCGGTACGCGATCGAATCAGCCTCGATCTTCGCAGTGGCGTCCGCGAGCTTTGCGGGCTCGAAGTTCTGGGCGAGCATGGGTTCGAGGAACAGCGAGAACGCGTGGATGTAGGTGGCGAGCTGGCAGTCTTTGAGGTAGTCGAGCACCTTGTCGAGGCGTCTGCCCAAGCCGTCTCGCACCTCGATGAACCCTTTCTTTTTCAGATCCGCCTGTGCCTGCGAGCGGAAGAGTTCCATGTCCTGCGCGGACGACTGCTTGATGTCGAGCACCTTCATATGGGCGTTTGCCATGTAGGTGGCGTTGCCGTAGTTGAGGCCGTAACCGTTGAGGATGTCTGCGAGCGTCTTGAGGTTGCCACGCATGTTGGCCTTGTCGCGCTGACGCATGTACTCGAACATTTCGTCGACGGACTCCTGGATGGAGTCGAGCTTTTGGTTTATCTGCGCGATTGCGGCTGCCATGAATAGCGATGTTGGATCGTAAGGCACCTGCGTGACGCTCGTGGCGATGTCGCCCTCGACTACGTGGAAGCGCGCCTGCCCAAGGCCCTTGGCGGCGTCGCGGTAGCCCCCTGTGAGACCGCTGCCGTCCTTGAACGTGTTGAGTTTCGACGGATCGAGCGGGTTACCATATTTGTCAGTCGCCTGGAGCAGCGTGGGCACGCTCACCGTGTTGGTGACGGTGCGAAACATCGAGGGGAGCGAGGCGAACGCCACGCCGAGTTGGGGAATTCGCTCGAGCGGTAGCTTGATGGCGCCGGAGACGTCCACCCGCTTCTGAGTGAGCGCGAGGTGGATTTTGGTCGATGCGAGCTGTTTTGCCACGAGCTCCTCTCGGCCGTCGTTCGCCGAGGGTTTGGTCTCGTTGTCTGCCATAGCGCGCTCCTTGCTTACGTTGATAGTCGTGGGCATTATCTCATCGCCTGGTGGCTTGCTAGAGCGGGGTAGAGGCCGAGCGTCTGGCGAAACTCGTTAACTGATTGCATTTCAGCGGATTGGGTTGATTATAAGAGAAGGACGGCTATCCATCTGCCCTTCCCAGTTGAGTTCGCTTTGAGCTACTGTTCGTGCCTATGCTGCTTGGGCTCAAGCCTTCTCGCTGCCGTGAAGCAGGCCGTGGCCGCCATGGCCAATGCGATGCTGGCCATCCAAGTGGAGTCGCCGGTTGCAGCGAGCTTTGGTTCATCGGCTGTCGTGCGTCCCGACTTTTTTGTAGCCGCCTCGTCGGCGTCCTTTTCAGGAGTGGCAGGATCACTTTTGTTGTCGCCGGGTGAATCTACGTCGGTCTTTCCGCCCGCCTGCTCCCCTTGGGCCTTCCCCTCCACGGTGAAGGACGCATCGGTCGCCGTCCCGTCCTTCCAGACGGCCGTGACGGTGTGTCCGCCGCCGGCGAGCGTGTCCAGGTAGGACGGCCTGAGCTCGATAATCGTGCTGCCCCTGGTTGCGGTGTAGTTCTCGGCGGAGACCTCAGTTCCGTCCACGAGGAGACGCGTGAACTCATCGAGAGGACCGCTGAAGCGGAAGGTCAGACCGGCCTCGCCGTCCTTTGCATACGCCTGCCCGTCGCCCTTGGTGGCGGCATACAGCGGAGCGGTCACGTCGAAGGTGACGTCCCCCGCGTCGTCGACATCAAAGGTCTGAACGCCGGTCTTGCCGTTACGCTCGGCGTAGGCGGAGCTGTAGACGAAGGTCTCGTGGCCCGTCTTGTCGAGGACCGCGAGGGCTTGGATTTCAAACGAGCCCATCGAGAGCGACGTGGGGAACTCGATTTCGATATAGCCCCTTGCCGCATCGTAGCTGCAGCTCAACGTTTTGCGGGTCTTTAAAGAGTTCGGGTCCTCGACATAGCCGGGGTCGCCGAGGATCGGGGAGACAGACTTTACGCCGTCCGCGTCGCCTACATTGCAATAGATACGGAGGATCCCGCCGACGGGGACCCTCTTCGCGGAGATGGAAACGTTCGAGACCGTGGGCGGGTTCCGGTCGATCGCGCTGCCGGTCACCTCGAAGCACAGCTCGCTCGGGTCGCCAACCGAGAAAGTCGCGCCCGAAATGCCGTTGGCCCTGGCGTAGGAACTCTCGTACACATCGGTCTCGAACCCTAGGCCATCGGTGACCGAAAGGCCGATCAGCCTGTGCCTTCCGATCCTATTGCTGTCGAATGTGAGGTCAAACCCGTCGATAGACGAGCCTCCGTGATAATAGGCTGACGAAACAGAGCAGCCGTCGTCCGAATTCTCCCAGCCCTGCTGCAGTATGGGGGAAACGGAGCGAACGCCGTCGGCATCGGAGACGGTCCAAGAGATGTGGAGGTCGGCACCGGTTGCGACCTCCCTGCTCGAGAGCGACACGGAGGACACGGTCGGCGGGTTTTGGTCCTCGGGTCCCTCGGTCACCTCATACTCGAGGGGGTCGGTGGTGAAGGTCGGACAGTCGAGCCCCTTCTCCTCGGCATACGTCGTGTCGTAGACATCGGTAACCCATCCAAGACTATCGGTCACGCCGAGGCCGATGATCCGGTACCTGCAGGGCCGGTCGCTCGGGGAGGTGGAGATATCGAAGCCCGCGGTCGTGTTGCCGGTCGACGAGAAGGCGAGACGGGAACTGATTCCATGGTCTCCGGTATCGTTTTCGACAAGGACTTCGACTATGGGCGTGACGGACCGTACCCCGTCAGGGTCATCGACGCTATAGCCGACATGCAGCGTGGAGCCGGCCGTGACTGTCGTCGCGGATATCGTCACGTTGGAGATGCTGGGCGGGTTCGGGTCCGACGCGGCTAGGGCGGTTGAGGGCAAAGCAAGCGCTACGGTGGCGGACAGCGAGGCGAGCAGGCTAAGCGCGAAGCGCCTGGAGAATTTCAAGGAGGTCATTGGTGGTGCCGATCTTCCATAATTGTTGCAGCGATACCAGTATATCTTTGGCCCATGCTAGCCAGATGTTCTTTCCGCGAACGGCTCGTTAGTTTAGAGACGGCATATGGACGCCTGTCTCGTCCACGTTTCTCGTAAGGGCGATTATAAGGACATGAAGAGACTTTCTCGGAACAATCAATTGGGGATATCAAAGAAATGCTGGACGCCTCCTGATCGTTCAATGCCTTTGAGGTGAAATGCGGCGCATCGGCTACGTTGTTGAGATCATTTATCGAGCGATACGTCATTCCAGCTGAGGCCACCGTCATGAGGCTTCTGTTCCTACACCCCCCGCAATCCCGCGCGCGGCACCCAACAGCGCGTACTCCCTCTCGCTCCACTGGCACAGCTCGGCAGTCTCGACGGCGTCGCGACACAGGTCCAGAAACACCTCAGCTCCCTCGCAGAAGCACTCGCGGGCAAAGTCACCCGAACCGCTTGCGACGCACGTGCCGTCGGCAAACAGCTTCCAGCTAGACAGCTCGCGCGAGTCGTCTCCAAGCAGCTTGATCTGCAGTACGTGCGGGTCGCCGGCGGTGTAGAGCTCTTTCTCGAGCGCCTGCACGGTAAAGCGCATCTGGTGGGGGAGACTGCTCTTGACCATGGCCGAGGCATAGCCGTTCGGCTTGTCCAGAAGATGCATTCGTTTTGGCTTGGCGGCTAGGTTGTGGAAGTTGCGCTCACTGCGCACAGAGAAATTGTCCATACGGACTCCTTTCATCGATGTTGGCAGGGCCACCGTGCCTCTTGGCCGGTTGGCGTCGGGATCGTGGAGCCAACTCTCTACCCCGACTCTGGATAAAACGCGCCCGCTGCTTGCGGGCACGATGGAGTCTATCAGCACGCGCGGACAAAAATCAACCCCGTGCGGCAATGAGCGCACGGGGTTGATCTGGTCTACGACCCTCAATTTTTGGCATTTGTTATTCGTCGTCTCCGTCGTTGGGGTCGCCCTTGAGGGTGTTGATGTCCAGGTACTGGTTGTCGTCCTCTTTTTGCTGGGTCTCCGACTCCGCTTGGGTGGGGCCGCGGAACAGCTGGAATCCCTCAAACGCAATGACGCCGAGCAGGGCAATGATAATGGCGATAAAGGCAACCTTGACTGCCTGCGGAAATTCCGAGAAACGCAGCGCCTTTTCCTCGGCGTAATAATCGGCGAAGCGCTCTTCGCCCGTGCTTTTGGTATACGCCGGCGCGGACGCGGCCTCCGGGTCATATTCCGGTGCGGGCGTGGCAGCGTACGGATCGTTGAGATAATCGCTCGATGCGGTGCCATAATCCTCGGTCTCGATGCGATCGTTGTCTGCATAGCCATCGGAATAATCGGAATATGCTGCACCGCCCTCATAGTCCGCGGCGCTCGTGTTGGCGGCAAAAAGCGGGTTAACTGGAACATCGAGCGCCGGCATGCCGGCAGAGGTCTCATCCAGATCGGTTGCAGCCCAGGAATCGTAGGCAACTTGATGGGCAACGGGCTCATCGAGCCTTGCGACCGGAGGCTTGCGTGCCGCAGGAACGGGCAACTGCTGGGCGCTGTACACAACGGTGCTGTCGGCCGATTTGCCCTGCGTCGCCGCAGCGAGAAATGCCGCCGTCTCGGACGGGTCGTTTGCGGGGCGGGGAGCGGGCGTGGGCGCCGAAGTGGGTGCGGGCGTAGGCGCGGGCGCCGAAACAGGCGACTGCGCAGGAGTCGGCGCAGATGCGGGCTTAGGCGCAAGTGCGGGATTGGGGTTTGACGGGCGAGCCCCGCCGCCCATGAGTTCGTCGGCGGTCCACGGGCGATCATCCATCACGTCGTCAAGGCTCAGCGAAAACAGGTCGTCTTCACCCTCATCGAACATGCGGTGCACATGTCCACCAATTGCCGGAATCAATCCGCGACCGGTGCATGATGCCTTGCTCAACGCCATTCTGTTCCATCCTTTCGAAATACTAATGTCATCGATTATATGGAACTTCCCAAGCGGCTCGGTCTCGGATTCGTGCTTTCCAGAACTCGCGCCCAAAAAGGGAGGGGCAATCCAGGCGAGTGCCTACTTGTCGCCGGCCGCCGCCTTGGCCTCATTGAGGTAGCTATAGAAGCTGTACTTGGAGATGCCAAAGAACTCGCAGGCGCGCTCGCTCGACTTGGAAATGAGGAAGGCGCCGCGACGGTCGAGGTAGCCAATGGCACGAATGCGCTCGTCTTTGGTCATGAGTGCCGCGGGCTTGCCCACAAACTGCTCGCACTCGTGCAGCAGGTCCTCGAGCAGGTCGCCGATGTTCTTGGTAATGGGCTCGGGCTCGGTATAGCCCGTGCCGCCGGTGCCAGTAAAGGCATCGAGCGAACGCTCAAAAGCCTTCATAAGCGTAATGTCAAAGTTGATGCCCAAAATGCCGACGGGTTTGCCCTCGTCGTTGCGGATAAAGATCGTCGACGATTTGAGCAGCTTACCGTCGGTGGTTTTAGTGAGGTACGGCTCGCGGTCGTGTACGTCGGTGGCGCCCTCGTGCATGGACTCAAACACGATATGGCTGGGGCCGTCACCCAGTTTGCGCCCGCTGACGTGGCCGTTTTCGATCACTACGATGGAGTGGTCTACGTCCTCGGTCTCCAGATCGTGGACGACGACTTCGCAGTTGGGGCCAAATTGGAGCGCCAGGCCGTGTGCGAGGCGCTTGTAAAACTCAATCTGTGCGGGGGTCATGGGTACCTTCCTAAAAATTAGTTTGGGCTCACTGTGCCATAAACCACACCTGTTCGCAAATAACGAAAGCGTCGCTGCGTTGTGTGACCGTTCGGCGGCGAAAAAGTACCGATTACGGCAACAAACAATTCGTTAGGTATGCCAATCAAAAAGTGTGATAGAACATTACTAACAAACTTTTTGTTTGGCATCCACATAAAAGTTCAGCCGTGTGAATGGGATCGGGCTGAAACGCGTATGCGGGGCCGGCAAGAGAGGACTTAAGGAGTTCACCGTATGGCCGATAAGATCCAGTGGGCGGGCAACACGATGCCCAAGAGCGATGACAAGCACTTGGGAATCATGAGTCTCGACCACGTGAAGAAGGCCCGCGCCTTCCACCAGTCGTTCCCCCAGTACACCGTCACTCCGCTTGCCCGCCTGGACGGCCAGGCCGCGCGCCTGGGCCTGTCCAACCTGTGCGTTAAGGACGAGAGCTATCGTTTTGGCCTCAACGCCTTTAAGGTTCTGGGTGGCTCGTTTGCCATGGCCAACTACATTGCCGACGAGACCGGCAAGGACGTTGCCGACTGCACCTTCGATTACCTGACCTCCGATCAGCTGGCCGAGGACTTTGGCCAGGCTACCTTCTTTACCGCCACCGACGGCAACCATGGCCGCGGCGTGGCATGGGCTGCCAACAAGCTGGGCCAGAAGGCTGTCGTGCACATGCCCAAGGGTTCCACCAAGCCCCGCTTCGATAACATTGCCGCCGAGGGCGCCACGGTGACCATCGAAGAGGTCAACTACGACGAGTGCGTGCGCATGGCCGCCGCCGAGGCCGACGCCTGCGAGCGCGGCGTTATCGTTCAGGACACCGCCTGGGAGGGCTACGAGAAGATCCCGTCTTGGATCATGGAGGGCTACGGCACCATGGCTTCCGAGGCTGCCGAGCAGCTGCGCGAGATGGCCATCAATCGCCCGACGCACGTCTTTGTCCAGGCCGGTGTAGGCTCGCTGGCCGGCGCCGTGGTGGGCTACTTCACCAACCTGTATCCCGATAACCCGCCCACCTTTGTCGTGGTCGAGTGCGCTCCGGCCGCCTGCCTGTACAAGGGCGCTGCCGCCGGCGACGGCGACCCGCGCATCGTGGACGGCGACATGCCCTCCATCATGGCCGGCCTGTGCTGCGGCGAGCCCAACATTCTGGGCTGGGATATCCTGCGCAACCACGCCACCGCCTTCGTGTCCTGCCCCGACTGGGTCACCGCTCGCGGCATGCGCACCCTGGGCGCTCCCGAGAAGGGCGACCCGCGCGTCATCTCCGGCGAGTCCGGCGCTGTGACCACCGGCCTGGTCGAGACTCTCATGCTCGATCCCGAGTACGCCGAGCTCAAGGAGCTCATCGGCCTGGACAACACGAGCTCTGTGCTCTGCTTCTCCACGGAAGGTGACACGGACCCGGATCAGTACCGTCGCATCGTCTGGGAGGGCGAGTATCCGACCTGCTAGCAGACTGACCTGTCCGGAGGCAGCCGGAGGGCTTTACTCCCTGCTCGGACAGTCCTGCTCGCACGGAGAGCACATTAAGTGCTCTCCGGCTCGTGCGGAACTCGCGACGGAGCAAAGTCCTCCGTCCGCCTCCTACGTTTACTTGCTTGCCGGGTACTCGACCTCACGCTGCTTGGCACAAGTGATCTATCTGAAATATCTACCTGTAGGTAAACCCTTGTAGAAAGGTTGACTGTTATGACTAAGGAACTCGATTTCGAGGCAATTAAAAACGCTGCTGAGTCCCATCGTGCTGATATGACGCGTTTTCTTCGCGCAATGATTAGCCACCCCTCTGAGTCCTGCGAGGAGGGTGAGGTTGTCGCTTGCATTAAGGCCGAGATGGAGAGCCTTGGCTATGACGAGGTCAAGGTCGACGGCCTGGGCAACGTTATGGGCTTTATGGGCGAGGGCGACAAGATCATCGCCATCGACTCCCACATCGACACCGTCGGTATCGGCAACATCGAGAACTGGGATGCCGATCCCTATGAGGGCTACGAGACCGACGAGATCATCTACGGCCGCGGCGGCTCCGACCAGGAGGGCGGCATGGCTTCTGCTACCTATGCTGCCAAGATGATGAAGGACATGGGCCTCATCCCCGAGGGCTACAAGATCATGGTCGTCGGCACCGTCCAGGAAGAGGACTGCGACGGCATGTGCTGGCAGTACATCTACAACAAGGACGGCATTAAGCCCGAGTTCGTCATTTCCACCGAGCCCACCGACGGCGGCATCTATCGCGGTCACCGCGGCCGCATGGAGATCCGCGTCGACGTTCACGGCACCTCCTGCCACGGCTCCGCTCCCGACCGCGGCGACAACGCCATCTACAAGATGGCCGACATCATCGCCGACGTCCGCGCCCTCAACAACAACGGCTGTGACGAGTCGACCGACATCAAGGGCCTCGTCAAGATGCTCGACCCCAAGTACAACCCCGAGCACTTCGAGGACGCCCGCTTCCTGGGCCGCGGCACCTGCACCGTCAGCCAGATCTTCTACACCAGCCCCAGCCGCTGCGCTGTCGCTGACTCCTGCGCCATCTCCATCGACCGTCGCATGACCGCCGGTGAGACCTGGGAGTCCTGCCTGGAAGAGATCCGTAACCTGCCGGCCGCCAAGAAGTACGGCGACGACGTGAAGGTCTCCATGTACATGTACGACCGTCCGTCCTGGACCGGCGAGGTCTACGAGACCGAGGCTTACTTCCCCACGTGGATCAACAAGGAGACCGCTCCGCACGTCAAGGCCCTCGTCGACGCCCACAAGGCCATGTTCGGTGACGAGCGCATCGGCTGCGAGCCCAGCATGGACAAGCGCACCGGTCGCCCGCTGTGCGACAAGTGGACCTTCTCCACGAACTGCGTTTCCATCCAGGGCCGCTATGGCATCCCCTGCGTCGGCTTCGGCCCGGGTGCCGAGTCTCAGGCTCACGCTCCCAACGAGGTCACCTACAAGGACGACCTGGTCACCGCTGCCGCCATGTATGTGGCTGCCCTGAACCTCTACGATCCGAGCCAGGCCGATGGCGACGCCACCGTGTTCCGCGCCGGTCTGACCAACAACAAGATCGATTAGTCCCATTCCTCGATCTTGTTGAGCCGGGGACAGCTCGTGTCCCCGGCACCCCCTGTTGACTTGGGGCCCGCGGTCGTTATCTCCCATGCTTCCTCGACGGTAGCGGGTCCTCGTCATAGTGCTCTGCATGTTCTAGCCACACGCGCATGCCGGAGCACATCTACTCATTGCAATCGTTTCATCTTTGGAAAGGATATTTACATGGACGCCAAGTTTACCGAGCTCGTCGAGCAGCTGAACGGCCTCGATTTTAAGGGCATGTACGGCAGCGACTTCCTGCACACCTGGGATAAGACCACCGATGAGCTCAAGGCGCTCTACATCGTCGCCGACGCCCTGCGCGAGCTGCGTGAGAACAACGTTTCGTCCAAGATCTTCGACTCGGGCCTGGCCGTCTCCCTGTTCCGCGACAACTCCACCCGTACGCGCTTCTCCTTCTCTAAGGCAGCCAACCTGCTCGGCCTTGAGCTGCAGGACCTGGACGAGAAGAAGTCCCAGATCGCCCACGGCGAGACCGTCCGCGAGACCGCTACCATGATCTCCTTCATGGCCGACGTCATCGGCATCCGCGACGACATGTACATCGGCAAGGGCGACGCCTACATGGCCGAGGTCTCCGAGTCTGTCCAGCAGGCCTACGAGGACGGCGTTCTGGATCACCGCCCCACGCTCATCTCCCTGCAGTCCGATTCCGACCACCCCACGCAGTCCTCTGCCGACATGCTCTACCTCATCAACGAGTTTGGCGGCCTTGAGAACCTCAAGGGCAAGAAGGTTGCCGTCACCTGGGCCTATTCGCCCTCTTACGGCAAGCCGCTGTCCTGCCCGCAGTCGCTGATCAGCCTGCTGCCCCGCTTTGGCATGGACGTCACCCTGGCCCACCCCGAGGGCTATGACCTCATGCCCGAGGTCGTCGAGCGCGCCAAGGGCTACGCCGCCGAGTCCGGCACCACCTTTAAGCAGGTCAACACCATGGCCGAGGCCTTCGAGGGCGCCGACATCGTGATCCCCAAGAGCTGGGCTCCGTTTGCCGCCATGGAGAAGCGTACCAACCTGTACGCTGAGGGCGACGACGCCGGCATCGCAGCGCTCGAGAAGGAGCTGCTCGCCCAGAACGCTACCCATCAGGACTGGTGCTCCACGACCGAGCTCATGGAGAAGACTGCCAACGGCCAGGACACCATCTTTATGCACCCGCTGCCCGCCGACATCTCCGGTGTCTCCTGCGAGCACGGCGAGGTCAACGCCGACGTCTTCGACATGCACCGCGTGGGCATGTACAAGGAGGCCAGCTACAAGCCGTACGCCATCGCTGCCATGATGTTCCTGCAGAAGGTTGCCGATCCCGCCGCTACCCTCAAGGCCCTCGACGAGCGCAACACCGCCCGTTGGCTCCAGGCCTAAAGCCGGGCTGAGAAATGGCTAAGCGTATCGTTGTCGCCCTGGGCGGAAACGCCCTCGGCGCCAACCTTCCCGAGCAGATGGAGGCCGTCAAGACGACTTCCAAGGCTATCGTCGACCTGATCGAGGAGGGCAACGAGGTCGTCGTCGTGCATGGCAACGGTCCCCAGGTGGGCATGATCGCCAACGCGATGGCTGAGCTCACGCGCTCTAATCCTCAGAAGTACGTTCCCTGCCCCTTGTCCGTTTGCGGCGCCATGAGCCAGGGCTACATTGGCTATGACCTGCAAAATGCGCTGCGCGAGGAAATGCTCGACCGCAATATCGACAAGGGTGTCGCCACCGTGCTCACCCAGGTCGAGGTTGCGGCGGACGATCCGGCCTTTGCCGACCCGGTCAAGCCGATCGGTCCGTGGATGAGCGAGGCCGAGGCCAAGGAGCTGGAGGCCGATCGCGGCTATCAGTTCATCCACGACGAGAAGCAGGGCTTCCGTCGCGTGGTTGCCTCGCCCAAGCCCGTGAACATCGTCGAGCTCGACACCATTAAGTCGCTCGTCGAGTCCAACCATGTGGTGATCTCCTGCGGCGGCGGTGGCATTCCCGTCACCAAGGCCCAGGGCAACCACCTTAAGGGCGCTGCCGCCGTCATCGATAAGGACTTTGCGGCCGAGAAGCTCGCCGAACAGCTCGATGCCGATGCCCTGATCATCCTGACGGCCGTGGAGAAGGTTGCCATTGGCTTTGGCACCGACCACGAGCAGTGGCTCGACACGCTGACCGCGGCTGACGTAAAGCGTCTGTCCGAGGCCAACGAGTTCGGTCGCGGCTCCATGCTGCCCAAGGTCCAGGCAGCCTCGACATTTGCCGAGAGCAAGCCGGGCCGCACGGCGCTCATCACGCTGCTCGAGAAGGCGCGCGATGGCCTTGCTGGCAAGACCGGTACCACGTTTACCGGCGACGCTGAGTAGGCATATCTGCACCATTGAGGAGGGTGCCCTGCGTCGCGGGGTGCCCTCCTTTGTGCTATGGAGAGCCAAGGGGCGTTCGCTGGAAAACGAGCGCATGCCTGTTCTGACGGAGTGCGAGCTTGGTATGGTGGGTATAGCAACTATGGTGTCCAAGGTGGCCAGGGGAGGTTTGCGGAGATGAAACTCGGTTGCGTGATTATGGCCTCGGGCGAGGGCAAGCGGTTTGGCTCCAACAAGATGCTCGCCGATATCTATGGCGAGCCGCTGATTGCCCGGACCATCGATTCGGTTCCCCAGGGCTTCGATGTCGTGGTTTCGACGCGTTGGCCCGAGGTCGCCCGGATTTGTGAGGACAAGCATTGCCCGTGCGTGCTGCACGATGGCGAGCTGCGCAGCGAAAGCGTCCGTGCGGGCCTTTCGTGGGGAGTCGAACGCAACTGGAAAGGCTACCTCTTTTTGCCGGGCGACCAGCCGCTCGTGAGTTCGGATTCTTTTGAGGCTATGGTTCGTGCATTTGACGAGTGTGGCCGCAAGCATCCGGTGCGTCTTGCGTGCAACGGTGAGCCTTCGAGCCCGGTGCTCTTTCCGGCGGAACTGTTCGATGCGCTCATGCGTCTTGAGGGCAAGGACGGCGGCGGTTCGATCCTCAAGGAGCGTACCGACGTGGTGCTGGTCGAGGCGCGTGCCTACGAGCTGTGGGATGTCGATACCGCCAAGGGACAGCGACGCATAGCGGAGCATATCGCCGCCTGCTCGTATTTTGATCGCGTGGCCAACTGCATAAATCAATAAGGAGCAATTATGATCATCATCAAAAACGGCGCGCTCGTGACGCCCCAGGGGCTTCGCCGCGCCGATCTTGCCATGGAGGGCGATAAGATCGTGCGGATCGCCGCGGCGATTGAGCCGGCCGAGGGCAATACCGTCGAGGATGCCGCGGGCTGCTGGGTGTTTCCCGGCTTTATCGACGGCCACACACACATGCAGTGCTGGACCGGCATGGATTGGACAGCCGATAGCTTTGAGACCGGCACGCGCGCGGCTGTCTGCGGCGGTACGACGACCATCGTGGACTACGCGACGGCCGATCGTGGCGTGACCATGCCCGATGCCTTGGCCGAGTGGCATCGCCGCGCCGACGGCACCTGCACGGCAAACTACGCTTTTCATATGGCACTCGCCGAGTGGAACGAGCGCAACCGCGCCAACCTTTTGGCCATGCGCGAGGCGGGCGTATCGTCGTTTAAGACCTACTTTGCCTATGACCACCTGCGCCTGGACGATGCCGAGACGCTCGAGGTGCTCGAGGAGCTCAAGCATATTGGCGGCATACTGTGCGTGCATTGCGAGAACGGCACGCTGGTGAATGAGCTGCAGAAGCGCGTGTTTGAGCAAGGTATCCACGGGCCCGAGGGCCACGCGCTCAGCCGTCCGGACGTGTGCGAGGCCGAGGCAGTGAGCCGCCTGCTATATCTGGCGCACCTGGCCGGCGACGTACCGGTCAACGTGGTTCACCTTTCGACCAAGCTGGGGCTCGAGGCCATCCGTGCCGCCAAGGCGCGCGGGCAGAAGAATATCTATGTCGAGACCTGCCCTCAGTATCTGATGCTCGACGATACGTGCTATTTGGAGCAGGGCGAGGACGGCTTTGCGGGCGCCAAATATGTGATGAGCCCGCCGCTGCGCCATGCGGGCGACCGTGCGGCACTGCGCGAGGCGCTTGTGGCCGGCGAGATCGATACGATCGCGACCGACCACTGCAGCTTTAACCTGCACGGGCAAAAGGACCGCGGGCGCGACGACTTCCGCGCGATTCCCAACGGCGGGCCCGGTGTGGAGCATCGCCCCGTCGCGATCGCTACGAGCTTTGAGGGACAGCTGGGTCCCGAGGATCTGTGCCGCTTGATGAGCGAGAACCCGGCGCGCGTCTTTGGCATGTATCCGCGCAAGGGATGTCTTGCCGAGGGCTCCGATGCCGATGTGTGCGTGTGGGATCCCAAGGCGCGCTGGACGATCAGCGCCGCGACGCAGCATCAGGCCGTGGACTACACGCCGCTCGAGGGCTTTGAGGCGCACGGCCGCGCCAAGGCAGTGTTTGTGAACGGCGTGCTGGCCGCGTGCGACGGCGAGCCCACCGGAGCCCAACCCGGCCGCTACGTGCCCCGCTAGCAGCAAAGATGCCGTGTCCCCTCCTCAGTTGCGGTGAAATACGGACTGTTTGCGGCCGTCGGGCGGCCAAACAGTCCGTATTTCACCGCAACTGAGGAGATGGGGCCGGCTACTTGAGGCTGCTGGCGATGAGGGGGCGGTCGAGGGCTGCCTCGAAGCGGTCGGCCATCGTGGGGTCGCTGAGCGTGTCGACTTGGTTGAGCATGACGCGTGCGGTGCTGAGTTCCATCACCCGTATCTCGGCATTGAGCACCTGTGCGACGCGCTCGGGCGTGGCGATGTCGGTGAGCTCGCAGCCGCAACGCTCGCAAAAGAGCTCGGGGCGGTGGACGGCTTCGTGGATGGGCTTGCCGAGCCCTGAGGCGCCGACGATCCAGACGATGTTGGCCGTGCCAGAGGGAATCACCGGCTCCCAGGCGGCGTGGGCCTTGAGCGGGAGCCGCTTGCTGCCGTCCGCCTCGGCCAGGACGTAGTCAAAGCGCTGCGCCAGCTGGTCGAGTGGCTCGGCAGGGGAGGAGAGCTTGCCCGTCTGGGGGTCCAAGACGCCTGCCTGGCAGATGCTTCCTCGCACAAGCCCCGCGCAGGCCTCGCAGGTGCAGCCTGGGGCGTGTGGGGCACCTGGCTTCCAGGGCGCGGCGTCCAGGCGACGGCTCGACCCGTCCCATGGCACGCCGGCGACGGGGAGCATGCGCGTGGTGGTGCAGAGGAGCACGCGGCCGCCAGCGCGCATAAGCTCAAGGCCGAGCGTCTTTAGCAAGGTCGACTTGCCACCGCTGCCGATAATCGCGGTAATGCCCGGCTCGATCCTGAGCGCCGAGGCAAGATTGCCGCTAACCGTTTCCATCTGTTCACCGCCGTATAATACTGTGATAATAAATAATCATCAGAGTAGCGGTCGAACCGCTTTTGCTCTGCTCAAACCGTAGCACAGGGAGGTGCCCCGGGAATGCTCGTTTATGTTCGCGGCGCCGGCGATATCGCCACGGGCGTCGCCGCTCGCTTGGTGCGCGCCGGCGTGTCGGTTGTCATGGCCGATATCGCGGTTCCCACGTGCATCCGTCGCACAATCAGTTTTTGCGAGGCCATTCGCTTGGGCGAGGTCCAGGTCGAGGGCATCCGCGCTCGCTTGGCGCAGACGCCGGCAGAGGCGCTTGCAATTACCGAGGCCGGAGACGTCGCCGTGGTGGTGGACCCCCGGGCCAAGATGCTCGACGAACTGAAACCCGCTGCCGTGGTCGATGCGATTTTGGCCAAGCGCAACTTGGGCACCACGCGCGATATGGCGCCTGTCGTCATCGCCGTGGGGCCGGGCTTTACCGCGCCGGTCGATTGCGACGCCGTGGTCGAGACCATGCGCGGGCATTTTTTGGGCCGCGTGATTACCCAGGGCTCCCCCCAGCCCAACACGGGTGTGCCAGGCATGATCGGCGGATACGGCAAGGAGCGTGTTATCCACAGCCCCGCCGCCGGCGTGTTTCGGTCCGACCGCGCAATCGGCGACATCGTGAGCGCCGGAGACGTGATTGGCTACGCGGACGATACGCCCATGATCACGCAGATTGACGGCTGCTTGCGCGGCCTTTTGGCGAACGGCGTGCAGGTGACTGAGGGCTTTAAATGCGCCGATGTCGATCCGCGCGGCGATGCCAGCTATATCAACTACATTTCGGACAAGGCGACGTCGGTCGGCGGCGGCGTGCTCGAGGCACTCGCTATGCTCACCGATATCTTTAGAGGATAGAAGGCGGCAATGGAAAAGCTCGATGTTGTGAATGCGGCGCTTGCCGCCCTGCGTGCTGGCGAGACGTGCGAGCTCGTGGTCGTGGCCGGCACGGCGGGGTCGTCGCCGCGCGGCGTGGGCGCCTGGATGGCCGTCTTTGCCGACGGCAGCCAGGCGGGCACTATCGGCGGCGGCAAGATTGAGCTCTTTGCGCTGGATGAGGCGCGCGAACTCCTGAGCGCGGGACAGTCGCGTCTGGTCCGCTACACCATGGGCGGCGAGAACTCCGATACCGGCATGATCTGCGGCGGAGCCATCTGCCTGTGCTATCTGCATCTGGATGCGACCCAGGCACCGTTGTTCCAGGAAATTGCCGACGTCTTGGTCTATCGGCGCATCGGCGACTTCGTCATCGACTTTGAGCCGTTTATCGCGAGCGCGCTCGAGGGCGATGTGGCCGAGTACCATGGCGAGGCATCGCGCCATACCATTGCGGGCTGCCCCGGGCTTTCACTGGTGGAGGAGGGGAGTAACGTCACCTACACTAACGCCGCCTCCGAGATTCCTCCCGCGCACATCGAGACGCTCTGCCCCGAGGGCCTGACCTATATCTTTGGCTGCGGCCACGTGGGCGCCGCGACGGCGCGGGTGCTCATGGCGGCGGGCTTTGCCGTCGTGGCGTGCGACGACCGCCCCGGCACGCTGACCCCCGATTGGGTGCCCGGTGTCTACGACCGTCGTCTGGTCGACTACAAGAGCCTGAGCAAGCAGTGCCCCATCGGCCCGCGCGACCTGGTGGTCGTCGCCACGGCGGGTCACAAGTCCGATATCGACGTGGTGATCCAGGCCATGCGCGCCAAGCCTGCCTACCTGGGCTGTCTGGGTTCGCGCCGCAAGACGGCCTTTGTGCGTGCCCGCCTGGAGCAGGAAGGCTTTACGCAGGACCAGATCGACGAGCTGCACCTTCCGATCGGCGTCGCCATCGAGGCCGAGGACCCCGAGGAGATCGCCATCTCCATCGCCGCCGAGATGATCCACCTGCGACGCACCAAACTCGTCCCCCGCAAGCGCTAATCGCATCCCCACCAATAAGTTGCGGTGAAATACGGATTGTTTAAGCCTGTTAGGTCGCCCAACAGTCCCTATTTCACCGCAACTGCTTTTTGGGACCCATTTGTGCGGGGGAGTTGTGGAGTTGTGCAGGCAGACGAGGTTTTTCTGGAAATACACACCCAATGCGCGTATAGTACCGATTGTTTTGTCGGCTCCTGCTGCGTCGAGTCCAAACCGCAAAATGCCATGAGCGGTGCGGATGCAGTCAGGAGGCACGAGGACAACCCACCGTGGCCACGCCCCGTGCTTAAAACCCCAAGAAGGAGTGAACAATGGCAGAAGAGAAGTATGTGCCGCGTCTGAAGACCAAGTACAACAACGAGGTCAAGCAGCAGCTTCAGGACAAGTTCCAGTACGAGAACGTCATGATGATCCCCAAGTTTGAGAAGATCGTCGTGAACATGGGTGTCGGCGAGGCCGCTACCGATTCCAAGGCTATCGACGGTGCCGTGCGCGACCTGCGCGCCATCACCGGCCAGCAGCCGATGATCACCCGTGCCCGCAAGTCCATCGCTACCTTCCGCCTGCGCGCTGGTATGCCGATCGGCTGCAAGGTTACCCTGCGTGGCGACCGTATGTGGGAGTTCTTCGATCGTCTGACCTCCGTCGCGATCCCCCGTATCCGCGACTTCCGCGGCATCTCCGCCAAGAGCTTCGACGGCCGTGGTAACTTCTCCATGGGCGTCACCGAGCAGCTCATCTTCCCCGAGATCGACTTCGACTCCGTCGATCACCAGCGTGGTATGGACATCACTTTCGTGACCACCGCCAACACCGATGAGGAGGCCAAGGCCCTTCTGGACGCCTTCGGTTTCCCGTTCAAGAAATAGGTTCACCTGCCCTATAAGCGCCGTTCCCACAAGGGGGCGGCGCTTGGGGCGAACAATACTCTATGTGAGGAGGATATAAGTGGCTAAGACATCGATGATCGTCAAGTGCAATCGCAAGCAGAAGTTCTCTACTCGTGAGTACACGCGCTGCCAGCGCTGCGGCCGTCCGCACTCTGTGTACCGCAAGTTCGGCCTGTGCCGTGTCTGCTTCCGTGAGCTTGCACTCAAGGGCGAGCTTCCCGGCGTTAAGAAGGCCAGCTGGTAAGTCACTACCAGCGTTTCAAGCATCAGTTTGGAACAGGGAAAACGCGCTAAATAGGCTTTGCCGTTAAGGGCGGCGAAGAACCAAGAGCACGTGTTCATCAAGAACGAAGGAGAATCTGTATGAACCTTACAGACCCGATCGCAGATATGCTTACGCGCATCCGTAACGCTAACTCTGTGAACAAGGCCACGGTCTCCATGCCGAACAGCAAGAAGCTCGTCGAGATCGCTCGTGTTCTGCACGAGGAGGGCTACATCGAGGGCTACGATGTCGAGGACACCGTTCCCCAGAAGACTCTGCACATCACGCTTAAGTATGGTCCCAAGAAGGCTAAGGTCATCAACGGCATCCGCCGCATTTCCAAGCCGGGCCTGCGTAAGTACACCGGCGTTGCCGACATGCCCCGCGTCCGTGGTGGCCTTGGTACCGCCATTATTTCCACCAGCCATGGCGTCATGACCGACCGCGATGCTCGCAAGCACAACGTCGGCGGCGAGATCATCGCTTACGTCTGGTAATTCGCTCGGTAGGTAGAAGGAAAGGAGATCACCGTGTCTCGTATCGGTAATAAGCCTGTCCAGATTCCCGCCGGAGTCGAAGTGGCAGTCAACGGCAACAACGTTGTCGTCAAGGGCCCCAAGGGCCAGCTCGAGCTCGATGTTTTTGAGAAGCTCGCTATCAACGTCGAGGACAACGTCCTCACCGTTTCCCGTCCCGACGACGAGCGTGAGACCCGTGCCCGCCACGGCCTCACCCGCGCCCTCATCCACAACATGGTTGTTGGCGTTTCCGAGGGCTTCGAGAAGAAGCTTGAGCTCGCCGGCGTCGGTTACCGCGTGCAGCAGAAGGGCAAGAACCTCGAGTTCTCCCTGGGCTTCTCGCACCCCGTGATCGTCGAGGCTCCCGAGGGCATCACCTTCGAGGTTCCCGACAACACCCACGTGAACGTCAAGGGTATCAACAAGCAGCAGGTCGGTCAGATCGCCGCTGAGATCCGCGGCCATCGTCCTCCCGAGCCTTACAAGGGCAAGGGTATCCACTATGTTGGCGAGCACATCCGCCGCAAGCTGGGTAAGGCCGCCAAGTAGTCGTAACCGACTCACTCGCATAAGACCAGCACCCCGTTAGGTGCTGGCAAGATCAACCTTTTTAGGAGTTTACGTATGAACAAGCATAAGGCGAAGCTGGAAGGCCTCAAGCGTCGTCAGCGTCGTGTTCGCGGCAAGGTCTCGGGTACCGCCGAGCGTCCGCGTCTTCGCGTGACCCGTACTAACGCCAACATCTATGCCCAGATCATCGACGATAGCAAGGGCTCCAGCCTGACGCTCGTCTCTGCCTCGACCCTCGAGGCCGAGTTCAAGGGCACCCACACCTCGAACAAGGAGGCTGCGGAGAAGGTCGGTCAGCTCGTTGGCAAGCGTGCCATCGAGGCCGGCATCACCAAGGTCGCTTTCGATCGTGGTGGCCGTATCTACCATGGCCGCGTCAAGGCCCTCGCCGACGGTGCTCGTGCCGCCGGTCTCGAGTTCTAGGAGGTATGTAGCACATGGCTCGTAATCAGAAGCAGCAGCGCGAGGCCTCCGAGTTCGAGGAGCGCGTCGTTTACATCAACCGCGTGTCGAAGACCGTCAAGGGTGGTCGTCGCATGAGCCTCGTCGCTCTCGTCGTCGTTGGCGACGGCAAGGGCAACGTCGGCGTTGGCATGGGCAAGTCCGCTGAGGTGCCCATGGCCATCTCCAAGGCGTCTCTCGATGCCAAGAAGAACATGTTCCACGTGCCGGTGACCGAGCAGGGCACCATTCCGCACGAGGTTCTCGGCCACTTTGGTGCCGGCCGCATCATCATCAAGCCCGCTGTCGAGGGTACCGGCGTTATCGCCGGCGGCGCCGTGCGTCCCCTCTTCGAGCTTGCTGGCATCAAGAACGTCCTGTCCAAGTCCCTCGGTACCGACAACGGCCTCAACATCATCAAGGCTGCCGTCGAGGGCCTCAAGGAGCTCTCCAGCCCTGAGGACGTCGCGGCTCGCCGTGGTCTGACGGTCTCCGAGATGTTCGTCGGTAAGGAGAACTAAGCATGGCTGACACCATCAAGATCAAGCAGGTCCGCAGCACCAACGGTTGCAAGCAGGACCAGGTCCGTACTGTCCGTGCCCTCGGTCTCCACAGGATCCGCGAGGTTCGCGAGATTGCTGACAACGAGTCCGTCCGCGGCATGATCTTCAAGGTCAAGCACCTTGTCGAGATTGTAGAGGAGTAGCAAATGCAGCTTCACGATCTTACTCCCGCGCCCGGTTCCACCAAGAACCGCAAGCGCGTCGGCCGTGGCAATTCTTCGGGTCACGGCACCACTTCTGGCCGCGGTCAGAAGGGCCAGGGCTCTCGCTCTGGCGGCACCAAGGGTGCCGGCTTCGAGGGTGGCCAGACTCCGCTGGCTATGCGCCTGCCCAAGCTTCCGGGCTTCCGCAACCCCCGTCGTATCGAGTACACCGCTGTTAACGTTGAGCGCCTCGAGCGCAAGTTCGAGGACGGCGCTGTGATCGACGGTGCCGCTCTTAAGGCCGCTCGCATCACCAAGAGCGAGTTCGAGCCCGTCAAGGTGCTCGGCAATGGTGAGCTCACCAAGAAGTTCACGGTCAAGGTCGACAAGGTCAGCGCTTCTGCGCAGGCCAAGATCGAGGCCGCCGGCGGAAAGGTCGAGCTGCCGTGCTAAATGGTCTTAAGAATGCTTTCCGCATCAAAGAATTGCGCGAAAAGATTCTTTTTACCATAGCTATGCTCGTCGTGTACCGCATTGGTGCGCACGTTCCTGTGCCCGGCATTCCCTTCCAGGGGATGCTGGGCCTTTTCTCGACCGATAACAATTCGGTCGCCGCAGGTGCTATGGCCCTCCTGAATCTTTTCTCTGGTGGCGCGTTGAGCTATGTTTCGGTGTTCTCCCTGGGCATCATGCCTTACATCACCAGCTCGATCATCCTCCAGATGCTCCAGGCCGTTGTGCCTTCCCTGCATGAGCTTGCCCGCGAGGGCGAGGTCGGTCAGACCAAGATTACGCAGTATTCGCGTTACCTCACCCTGGCTCTGGCAATCCTCAACTCCGTGGGTTACCTCTTCCTCTTTAAGAGCTTCGGCATCAGCTTTACTGGCGCCGGCGCTCCCGAGATCATCTTTGACCTCATGATCGTCGGTACGCTCACCGCGGGCGCCATGCTGATCATGTGGATTGGTGAGCTCATCACCCAGCGCGGTATCGGCAATGGCATGTCGCTGATCATCTTTGCGAACATCATGGCCGGCCTGCCGCAGGCGATCTTCTCCAGCACCGAGGGCAATGCCGGTGGCATCATCACCATGGTGATCATCTGCGCCATCATCTTGCTGGTTATCCCGCTGATCGTTTTCCTTGAGCGCGGCCAGCGCCGCATTCCGGTCTCCTACGCTAAGCGCGTCGTGGGCCGTCGCATGATGGGTGGCCAGACCACCTACCTGCCCATCAAGGTCAACACCGCGGGTGTCGTGCCGATCATCTTCGCTTCGGCGCTGCTGTACTTCCCGGCCCAGATTGCCGTGTTCTTCCCCGGCATCGGCTGGATTCAGGCAGTTGCCTCTGCGCTTTCGACCGGTTGGCTCAACTGGGTGCTTAATGTTGTCCTCATCGTGTTCTTCGCGTACTTCTACACCTCCATGGTGTTCAACCCCGATGACACGGCCGACAACCTTAAGAAGCAGGGCGGCTTTATTCCGGGCGTCCGTCCGGGTAGGGCTACCGCGGCCTACATCAAGAACGCGCTCAACAAGATTACGCTTCCCAG
>CABTWP010000011.1 GCA_902488525.1 uncultured Collinsella sp. | reverse complement strand
GCCACATGTTCGCTGTTCCCCGTCGCGCTAAAGTACAGGATCATCTCGTGCCCCTCTGGAGTTGACTCGCGATTAACCGTGCTACTTGCGCAGCGGCTTGGGCAGCGGAATGCCGGCGGCGATAACGGCGGCGATGATCATGCAGACGATACCCTTGAGTGGGAAGCACATGAGCAGCAGGCCCACGACCATGACCGGCTGACGCATGACCGCACCCATCGTCGATGCCGTGCAGACGGCGACGCAAAAGACCGGATCGGCGCCGGTGAGGATGGCCAGTCCGTAGCCCAGGCTTACGCCCGAGAAGATAACCGGGAAGAAGTGACCGCCGCGCCAACCAAGGTTGATGAGGGCGGGGGTCAGCATGGCCTTGACCAGACCGGTCGCGATAAGCACGCCGGCGGGAATGGTCAAGTAGGTTTCCATGAGCACGTCGGCCTGGGTCTCGCCGGCAAACATGGTGTAGGGCAGGACCGTGCCGCAGATGGCGAGCGCCAGACCGGCTAGCATGGCCTTGACGACAGGACGCTCCCCTATTGCATGGGCAAGCGCTTCGCTCGCGTGCTCAGAGACAAAGTACAGCCAGCCGCAGATTGTTCCGATCAACGACAGAGGGACGAGCCAGGTAAGCTCCAAGTCGCCCACCACGGCAGCCTCGAACCTGGGCATGCCCATGCCGCCGCCCATGAGCTGGCCGAGCAGCAGGTAGGTGCCCAGGCCGCCGGCAATCGCAATGCCGTAGACCACCGTCTTTTGCGCCTTGGGCAGCTTGATCGTGATCTCGTCGGACGCAGAGCCCTCGTCGCCGTCGGCGCTACCGGCGAGCGGTGCCACAAAGCCAAAGACGGGCGCGGTAAAGAGCGCCGTCAGCGCGGCCTGGGTGCCCAACAGCGTGAGCTCCCTAAACTCGGCGCCAAAGCGGCGCATGCGGTCGCCAACCCAGCTGCACAGACCCGCGATAACGCCGGTCAGGCCGGCCTCCGGTCCAATACTTCCGCCAAACAGCAGCGGCAGCAATGCCGCGAGCGAAAGCTTGCCCAGATTGTCGTACGGGTAGCGACCGTCTTGCTTAACCTTAGCCATCACCTGGTTGAGGTCATCGGTCTTGGTGCCTGTCATCTTTTCGTACAGACCGATTAACAGGCCGCCCAGCAGGCAGACAAAAAACGGGTACGGCAAAAAGCCAAACGGGCCGCTGGCAAGCTCGGGCGAAGCGACGCCCAGCGCGTGCGGAATCTCGGTCCATAGATAGTCGATACCGTGCTCCATCGCAAAAAAGAACAGCCAGACCGCGGCACCTGCGAACGCACCGGTCACGGCAACGCTAAGTAAAAACAGCGCGCGGTTTTTGGGTTTGGCAAGGTTATCCATCGGGTCCTCCCGCGGTCAAAGTCGACATAGTTACGTTTTATTGTAGAGCGAGCGTTGCCCGAACGAGCCAGCCGTCTGCGCCGCGAACGGCACCATTGGGAGCCATAGTGGGGCAAGCTCAAGACTTATCCGTTGATAATCGAGGCAATCTCGCGCAAATCGTCGGCAAAGTAGATACCTTGCTGGCGCTGCGGGCTCGATAGGCCCTTATCAATCATGTGCCCGAGCAGCGCCTTGAGGTCGTTGTAGTAACCGTCCAGGTTATACAGGATGCACGGAGCACTCAGGTGCCCCAACGACACAGCGGACATGACCTCGGCAATCTCCTCGAGCGTGCCCGTCCCGCCGGGAAAGGCGATGAACACATCGCCGAGCTCAATCATCTTGGCTTTGCGCTCGGCCATATCGCTCGTCACGATAAGGTCGTCGATGCCGTCATGTTGAAACTCGGCCTCGATAAAAAAGCTCGGCTCAACACCCGTCACGTGTCCGCCGGCATCGAGCACGCTATCGGCGAGCGCGCCCATCAGGCCCGATTTGGACCCGCCGTATACCAGCGCGTGTCCGTTGGCGCCAATCCAGTTGCCCAGCTCCTGTACCGCGGGCAGAAATGCCGGGTCATTGCCAGTGTTGGCACCCAGGTACACGGTGATGTTCATATTTGTCCCCCTGTTGTGGCGCACGACGTTCGTCTTAGCGCTGGCGTCGACGATACTCGCGCACGCGGCGTGACAGATCGGCGAGCTCGTCACGATCGAGCTCTTCCAAATGCTCAAGATCGTCCATAAAACGAGCCATGGTGTCCTTTTGACGCATCTTGATAAGCGTATTGCAGTAGTTCACCGCCACGCCCGTGAGCATGGCGATGTAGAAGATGCTGATAACGCTCAAGACGACGGTAATGGCGCGGGCAACCGGTGTCTCGGCCGGAATGTCACCAAAGCCGATGGTCGAGACCGTCTCAAAGCTAAACCACAGGCCATCGCCAAACGTGAGGGTCGTGGGCTCGGACAGCCAGACGGCCGTCGAGCACAGCAAGTAAAAGACGAGGAATAGCTCCGTAATGCGCACGAAGCCCGCCTGGCGTAACACGTCAGCAAGCGTCCTGAGCTTTTTCATCGCGACCCTTTCCACGGACAACCAATCACGTTCGCTCGGTATTGTCCCACGCCTCCCCCGCAAACGGAACTAGTCATCGGGGACGTTCTTAAATGACTAGTCAAACAAGAACGTCCCCGATGACTAGTCGTTTAAGAACGTCCCCAATGACTACCAGCTGCCGCCTGGGCAGGCTGAGCTGGTATCCTTATGCGGTAATGTCTCGATTCGTTAGGATTGCATGTGAGAGCTGCCACTGTCCTTCGTTCAGTTATATGTCGCACCCTGGCCGCCGCGCTTACCGCGCTCGCCGTACTGAGCGCCGTCGCGCCCGCCCCTGCCTTTGCCGCCGACTCCGATCAGCAGGTCAAAACGGTCCGCGTCGGCTGGCTCGTCAACAACGAGGGCTTCCAGGACGGCACCCCCGGCGAGCGTCTCTCGGGATGGGGTTACGAGTACCTCCAGACCCTGTCGTACTACACGCCCGGCTGGCGGTACGAATACGTCTCCGGCACCTTCACCGAGCTTATGGACATGCTCGAGGCAGGCGAAATCGACCTTATGCCTAACATCTCCTACTCCGAGGAACGCGCCCAAAAGCTGCTCTTTTCCTCGAACCCCGAGGGCACCGAGCGCTACTACATCTACGCCAAGCCCGATCGCGACGATCTGGCCAAGGGCGACCCCCAAGCGCTCCAAGGCCTTACCATCGGCTACAACCCCGACGTTATGCAAACCTTTGTTGGCCGGCAGTGGCTCGCCAACGAAGGCATTACCTGCACCTATAAAGAAATCGACACTGGCGGCGCCCTCTTTGACGCGCTCGCAAACGACGAAGTCGATGCCGTCATCATGAACGACACCATTTCGTCGCCCGATGCGTCGCCCATGTTCTACGTTGGTTCGAGCGACTACTACTTTGCCGTCCCCAAAAGCCGCCCCGACCTAATGGACGACATCAATGCCGCCATGTCGGCAATCGCCCGCGTCAACCCACGCTATATCGACGAAGTCAAATCTAACTACTCGGTCAAAAACAGCGGTTCATCATCGCTCAACGGCCCCGAACGTTCCTGGCTCAAAGCAAATGACAACACCATCACGCTCGGCTACATTACGGGCAAACTCCCCTACTGCAACGAAGACGAAAACGGCGAAATGGAAGGCTCGCTCGCATCGCTTGCGACGACGTTGCACGATAAATTTGGCATTACGGTCAAAACCGTCGCCTTTGATAGCTACAAGATGATGTCAAAGGCTCTGTCAAAGGGAAGCATAGACGTTGCGCTGCCGGTATACCGAGATTACTGGGTTGCCGAGCAATCAGGCGTTGTGCAGTCGGCATCGTTGGGGACCGTGTCCCTCACCGCCATCCATACCGGCAGCGACCTGAACAAAGACCTTCAGAACATCGCCTGTACCAAATCATCGTTTGTCAACAAAAATGCACTTGAAAGCCTGTTTCCCACAGCGACCGTGACCGAATACCAATCCGACGATGAAGCGTTCGACGCCCTCAGGAAGGGAACGGCGCACTGCATCGTCGCTCCCAGCTCACGCATAAAAACCATCGGCGACCGTTATGATCTCGAAGGTTACGAGACGGCCGAGCTCCCTGACACCTGTGAGCTCTCGTGCTGGATTTCGCGCGGAAAGCCCGAGCTGCTGGGAATCGTCAACAAGGGCATCATCAATGCCGGAGAATCGCTCTCCGCAAGCAATTACTCCTCCACGTCGTACACGGCCCAGGAATCCAACACGCTTCAATTCCTTTATCGCAACCGTGCCGCCGTTGCAGCTGCCCTCATCGGCATGTTGTCGGTCGGTATCGTCCTGCTCATCTGGGCGCTCGTGCGCGCTCGAACCGAGCGCAAAAAAGCCGACGCTGCCAACGCCGCTAAGACGGCATTCCTCACGCGCATGAGCCACGACATCCGAACGCCGCTCAACGGTATCCTGGGCCTTATCGAGATCGAGGAATTGAAGGAAGGCGATATCCAGGTCGCCCGCGAGAGCCGTGCCAAGGCGCGCGTTGCCGCCAATCACCTGCTCTCGCTGATCAACGACATCCTCGAGATGGGCAAAATCGAAGACCGCAAGCTAACACTGGAGCATGCGCCTTTTAACCTCAAAGAGCTCTGTGACGATACACTGGTGCTGTGCAAGCTCCGCGCGTCCAGTAACGCCATCACAATGCAGGACAATAGTCTGCCGTACGCCACGGGGCCATACATGATCGGCAGTCCCACCCATATCCGACAGATCATGATCAACCTGTTAGACAACAGCATTAAGTACAACAAGCACGGCGGCTCCGTCACCTTTAGCTCAAATACCAAGCCACTCGATAACGGGCGCGCGCTCTTTTGCTTTAGCGTTTCGGATACCGGCATTGGTATGACTCCCAAGTTTTTAAAGCATATCTATGAGCCGTTTGCCCAAGAAGGTGACGATGCGCGCAGCAAGTTCCAAGGAACCGGCATGGGCATGCCAATCGTCAAGTCGCTTATTGAACTGATGGGCGGCACCATCGAAGTCACCAGTGAGCTCCATGTGGGCACCTCGTTCTACGTGGAGATTCCGCTCGATATCGACGAGAATCCCCAGGCGCGGGCGAATACGGTTGAGAGTGCGCCCGACTGCTCGCTCGCCGACATGAACGTGCTGCTCGCCGAAGACAACGAATTGAATGCCGAGATTGCCCAGGCGCTGCTAGAATCCGAGGGCATCGTGGTCACCCGCGCCGCCAACGGCAACGAAGTCGTCGATCTGTACCTGTCGCATCCCGCCGGCAACTTCGATGCCATTTTGATGGACATCATGATGCCGGACATGGACGGCTACGAGGCAACCCGCGTGATTCGTCTGAGCGAGAAGGTCGATGCAGCCGATATCCCCATCATCGCGCTCACCGCCAACGCCTTTGCCGAAGACGCCAAGGCGGCACACGACGCCGGCATGAACGCCCATCTGTCCAAACCGCTCGACTTTAACAAGCTCAAAAACATACTCGCCCGCATCAAGAAAAACGGATCCGTTTCGCTATAGTTTGTGCTCAACCACCACGCACGACCAGAAAGGAAGCCAACGATGTTTAGGCCCTTACGTCGAAAGAAACGCGCCATCACCGACGAGGAAGCGCGCGAACTGCTCGCTACCTGCAAGCGCGGCGTCTTTGCCGTCAACGGCGACGACGGCTACCCGTACGCCATTCCCGTCAACTACTTCTTTGACGCCGAGCACGACAAGATCTATTTCCATGGCGCCAAAGCCGGCCACAAGGTCGACGCACTCAAGCGCGATGACAAGGTCTGCTTTACCGTATACGGCAACGAGTGGTACCAGGACGGCGACTGGGCCCCCTACGTTATGAGCACCGTCGTCTTTGGCCGTTGTCGCCTGGCGAATGACACCCCCGCGTTTATCGAGGATAAAGTCCGCCAGCTCGCGCTTAAGTACTACCCTTCTGCCGAGGAAGTCGAAGAGGAAATCGCCAAGGACATTAAGGGCGTCCAGCTCTACGAGATTACGATTGAGCATCTTTGCGGTAAGCAGATTCAAGAAAAGTAAGCCCCTCAGCAGGCCTCATCAATAACAATATGGCCCGGTTCCAACCCACCTTGGAACCGGGCCATATGCTTATGAAGCGTCGGCGGCTATGTGCGCTAGCGCCTCGACGAGCTCTTGCGAGCTCACAGGCTTGCTCAGGTGCGCGTCCATGCCCGCCTCGCGCGAAAGCCTGCGGTCGTCGGCAAAGGCGTTGGCACTCACGGCGATAATCGGCGTGGTCGCGGCATCCTCGCGATCGAGTGCTCGAATCTGACGCGTGGCCTCAAGGCCATCGATGCCAGGCATCATGATGTCCATCAACACCACGTCGTACTCGTGCGGTGCGCTCGCGGTAAACATCTCGACGGCAGACTCACCATCCTTAGCATGCGTCACGATGGCACCGGCACGGCTGAGCGTAAACTGCGCGATCTCGGCATTCAGATCGTTATCCTCTACGAGCAAAACGCGCAAGCCCTGGAGCGCATCGCCATCGCCCCCATCCACGCGAACTGCCTGAGGAATCTCGGAGCGTTTGCATTTCTCGAACGGCAGGCGGATGGTAAACGTCGTCCCCTGCCCCAAGACGCTCGTAAAACTCATGGTTCCGCCCATAAGCTCGACCAACTGTTTTGCGATAGGCGCGCCCAGGCCAGTTCCCGATGAAGCACCTTCCACCTGTTGCTCCTCGCGGCAAAACGGCTCGTAGAGGTGCTGCTGGAACTCCTCGCTCATGCCAATACCGTTGTCGGCGATCGTGTATTCATAGACGGGGACGCCATCCGCTGGCTCCACCTCGCGGCACACCAGGCGGACATAGCCGCCCTGGCGGTTGTACTTGACGGCATTGCCGGCAATATTGAGCAACAAACGCTTGAGGTGCGTCACGCTCACCCGCGCATAGGGATGATTAAGCGTCTGCTGGTCGGAGATAATTGTCACCAGACGCTCCTCGGCCTGGCGCTCCAGAATATCGCGCACTTCACAGTTGAGGGCCACCAAACTTATGGGTACGAGGTTCAGGTCGACCTGCCCGCTCTCCAGGCGACTCATATCGAGCGCCTCGTTGGCAAGGTCGAGCAGCAGTCCCGATGCCGTCCAGATCTTTGAGCGGCACTCAGTCTGCTTTTGCAGATCGTCCGCATTGGCATCGCCAACCTCGACCATGCCGCGAATGCCGTTGATGGGCGTGCGCAGATCGTGGCTCATGCGACGCAGAAACTCCGTCTTTGCCGAGTTGGCAGACGAGGCCTCACGCGCCGCCTTTGCCAGCTTGTCGCCATAGTCGCGCTCCTGCTGCAGCAAGTCCGTCAAACGTCGACGATCAGCGCGGCGACGCACCGTCACAACAACGGCTATGACACCGCCGTAGAGCACCAGCACGCCGGCGGCAACAGCCGCGGCGACCTCAAAGTAGCGCTGCGCCGAGGCATAGGTGTACACATAGAATTTGTGCGCTTTTCCAAATGTGCCCAAATACCACTCGCCGTCGGCGTTAACCAATCTGACCTTACCAGCCAGGCATCGATCCTTAATACCGTCGACAATGAAGACATCCGTCACAGGCAGATCGAACACGCCCAATACGGTGGGTTCAACGGCATTGGTCGCAACGACCTTGCCGTCGCTTTCGATCACGATATTGCCGCTATCGATGGTTTCATAGCCATCAAGCAAGCTCTGCAGTTTGAGTGTATTGCTTGCAACCGCCTTCGCGCTCTGATGCCTTACCGCGATAACGATGCCCTCGCCATCCTGCCGAGTCACGCAGCCAATGTCTGCGACCGAATCATCCGCAAGCGTGATGCGGGCGGTATAGGACTTAAGCGGATGGGTTGCCACCTCCAACACGGGCGCTTCTTTGAGATACATAGCGAGCGACCCGTAGTCCACATCGCCCGTCGAGGACTCGGACACCAAATTGCCCGATGCGTCCGTCACGATCAGCGCGCTCACGTTGAACTGATCGGCATATTGCTCCAGCATGGCGTTATCCACCGAACCGTCGCGCTCCATATCGCGAGCCGCCTCTCCGGCAATCTCCATAACGCGAATCAGGTTTTTGGTCGTATAGGCGCTGTTAAATGCATCGTAGGAAAGGCTCTGCGTCGCCACGTAATCGACAACGTCGGCAAAGCGCTGCTCGGCTTGGGCCGTCGTGTAACCGTAGCTCATCATGCCGGCAACAACCGAGAGCGCTATCCCCAGCAGAGCGACAAGGAGCCATGCCCCTGCCGAACGATTGCCCCGCTCCTGAGCAGCGTGGTCGGGCGCATCGATCATGACAGGCCCTCCATATTCAAAAATGGCGAAGGGTCATCGAAGTACTTTGACACCAGGCGTTCCATGGTGCCATCGGCAAGCATTTCTTGGTAGGCATGAGTGAGCTTGACGTCGATGCCACGCGTATCGTTGATATCGAAAGCGGTGCCCAAACCGACCTCTAGCAGCGGCTCATCCAAAATGCGATATGTCACACCATAGTCTTTTTCGTAGGTGAGGAACGAGGACTCATGCGCGGCGATAGCGTCGACCAGGCCCTCGACGAGCGCCGGGTTCAGGTATGAACCGTCCGAAAAGCTGTAGAGTTCCTTGATCTGCGGAACGTTTTCATTTATGCGATTGAGCAAAATGTCCTCGGGCTTGGTGGTGGACTGAACCGCCACGATCTTATCCTCAAGATCGGCAAGCGTGTAGATATCGCTCTGGGGATCGACCGCGACCACCTGGCGGCTCGCAAGGTACGGGCCGGCCCAACGATATTCGTTTTCGCGACCCGTCATACTAAAGCTGCCCATGACACAATCGAGTTCGCCGCTCGCCAGCAGCTCCTTCTTCTTTTCCCAGTCGATCAGCTGGTATTTTGGCTTGTAACCAATGCGAGTCAAAGCCTCGGTCAATATCTCGACATCCAGGCCAACGATATCGCCGTACTCGTCGGTATACACAAACGGTGGATAGAGGTCGCTGCCGACGTTGAGCGTCTTAAGGTTGTCGTCTTTGGCCTGCGAGGCATCCAGGCCTTCTAATGCAGACGTCGAGGCTCTGCCATTCGACCCGGAACAGCCGGCTATCGCTACGACAAAGGCGCACGCTACCGCAAGCGCAACAAACAACGAAATGGCAACCGAGCGACGGGACCTTTTCATCGAGCTCCATACGATCCTGTTTACAGACTGAAATGGTAAAAAATAATAGCAAACAAAACCACACGAGTGCCCAATGGCTACAGACGTTTTACCATGTGGGGCCTTCCAGCCGACTTGGCAGAAGGCCCCGCATGCAGTGCTCACTTACCGTGCATTAAAAACGTAGCGGTCCAGGCGGTCGCACGCTTCCTTTACGCGCGAAAGCGGCAGCGCCAGATTCACGCGAATGTGGCAGGGCCCGTGGAACGGGCGGCCGTCCTGATATCCCACGCCCACGCGCGCCCCCTCGTCGAGCAGCCACTGAATATCGCGGCCATGCTCGCGACACCACTCGGTGCAGTCCAGAAACACCATGTACGTGCCCTGCGGACGCGAATAGGACACGCCCTCAAAATGCCCGTCCACGTAATCGCAGAAGTACTCGATATTGCCGGCAAGCACCTGGTTGAGCTCGTCCACCCACTCGTAGCCCTGCGGCTGGTAGGCACCGATAAGCGCATGCATGGAGAGGACATTCATTTCGTTGTAGTGGGTCTTGTTGGACACGGTGCACATGCGGTCGTGCAGCGTCTCGTTGTAGATAATGTGGTAGCTGCCGACCAGACCCGCCAGGTTGAACGTCTTGCTCGGCGCATAGAGGGCAACCGTGCGCATGCGGGCATCCTCGCTCACCGACTGCGTCGGGATGTGCTTGTGCCCCGGCAGGATGATATCGGACCAAATCTCGTCCGAGATCACCACGCAATCGTGCTGGCGATAGATGTCCATGGCGCGCTCAATCTCGTCGCGCTCCCATACGCGGCCGCAGGGATTGTGCGGCGAGCAGAACACCGCGGCATGGATGTGGTTTTGGGCGAGCTTGTGCTCCATGTCCTCAAAGTCCATGCGCCACACGCCCTGATCGTCGAGCTTAAGCGGGCTATGGACAATACGATAGCCCGCGGCCTCAATGGACTTGGTAAAGCCGATGTAGGTGGGGCTGTGGACCAGCACCGCATCGCCCGGCTGGACATACGCGCGCAGCGTCGACACGACACCGCCCAGCACGCCGTTTTCGTAACCGATATGTTCAGGGCGCAGGCCCTCGACGCCATTGCGGCGGCTCTGCCATTCGATGATGCGGTCGAAATACTCGGAGCGCGGATTGAAATAGCCAAACATGGGGTGCTGGGCGCGCTGAATGATGTGTTCCTGGACCGTGGGCACCGTGGCAAAGTTCATGTCGGCCACCCACATGGGAATGCGGTCGAAGCCCTCGTCGGGTGCGTTCGGGGCCATACCGGGGATCTCACCCCAAGAGTCAACGGCGATGGCGTCCATGCCGTGGCGGTCGATGATTGAAGTGAAGTCGTATTTCATGCTGGACTCCCGTGCAAAGTTGATTGTTTTGGTAGGCGTTATTGTCCACCAGCGTGGGCGGTTTTGGCGCGGGGTTTGGCGCTTAATTTGACGGGTGCGGACGAATGGCTGGTTAGTCTTGCGCGTCGTTGACGGCAACTACGGTTAGCTGGGTTTCATCGACCGTAAACGATATGTCGAGCCCGGCGTAAGCCAGATGATAGACGCGGTGTGGCTCGTGCTTGCTGCCCGCGCGGCGCGGGTCTTGGCGAAGGACCTCGACCAAGCCGAGGAGCTTTGCGGGCGGGACCATATCCTGCAGTGCTTGCGGAAACTCAACATCGAGCTCTTGCCACGGAGCATCCTCGATCCAGCCTCCGGTCGCATCCGGGTGGCAGTCCGCAAACGGAATGTAGGGCTTGATGTCGTAGATGGGCGTACCGTCGCGCAGGTCGGCCCCCAACACATGGATGATGGGGCCATCGTCGGTGAGCTCGACACGATCAAGCTTGACGCAGGTGAGCCCGATGGGATTAGGGCGAAACGGACTGCGCGTGGCAAACACTCCCACACGTTCGGCTCCGCCCAGACGCGGCGGGCGCACGGTTTTCGACCATTTTGCGTTGGTGCCGGACCTGTCCTGCGTTTTAGCGTCGACGGCAATATCCTTAGCCGTGCCGCCGGGCGTTCCGTTTTCGAAGCGCCACAGCAGCCACAGGTGAGAGAAGGAGTCCAGGCCCTCAACCGCTGCATTGGAGGCAAATTCCGGCTCAAAAAAGATTCGTCCCTGCAGATGGGGCGCCAAAAAGCTGTTGCGCGGAATGCCGAACTTCTGCGGCAGGTCGGTATGTATGCGTGCGATAGGTTCCATGCCGGTCATTGTACGGCATGGAGGCGTGGGGCGTTGCGCGCAATTCTTCGCCGCGGTCCCCCGTCGTGCAACCAACGGTTGCTTGGAAGGGCGCCTGCCGCCGCGTATGCTTAAGCCATCAACCAGCAGAAAGGAGCCGCTATGGCCTTTGCAGAAAAGCTCATTGCTGTCCGTCGCGCCCATCACCTTACCCAAGAGCAGCTTGCCGCTAAGCTCTTCGTCACACGCCAGGCCATCAGCCGGTGGGAGCGCGGCGAGGTCACACCGGGCATCGACATGATGAAGCTCATCGCCGCCGTAACCGGAGAACCGCTGTCCCACCTGCTCGAAATGCCTGAGCACTATTGCCAGAGCTGCGGCATGATACTCACGCCCGACGACTGCGGCACCGATGCCACGGGCACCGCGACCGATCATTACTGCAAGTGGTGCTACGACCACGGCAAGTACACCTATGACACCACCATGGAGGCAATGATTGAGGATTGTGCCCCGCGCCTGGCACAAAACACCGGCATGTCGCTCGACGAAGCCGTCTCGCTCATGGGCGCCGTCCTGCCGCAACTGGAGCGCTGGCGCACCATGCAGGAAAACGAGGCGCGCTACGGTGCCGAGGCGCGGGCGCGCTACGGCGATGAGGCTATCGATGCAGCAAACGAAGCGTTGCTGGACATGGACCCCGAGACATGGAACGACATGAAGGAACTTGAACGCGCTATTCTGGGCCAGCTCTCAATTGCCATGGGCATTGGCGACCCAGAGAGCAACGAGGCTCGTAAGCTTGTCGCGATGCATCGTCGCTGGATTGCTCTCAACTGGGGATGCGAGCCCCAAGACGAGGCGTACCTGGGCCTCGCCCACGGTTATCTTGCCGACCAGCGCTTTGTTGACTACTACGACAAGCCCTGCGCCACCGGAGCCACGGCGTTTCTGGTCCAGGCCATCGAGTCTTCGTTGACGCGCGCATAGACCGCGGCGGCTTTGGGTATTTCAATCAAAACCTCAACCGATTGGAGACCTATGGCTACTAATCACGAGCTCGCGCTGTACGTTATGACCGGCTGCCCGTATTGCTTAAAGGTCAAGCACTTTTTGGCCGATAACGGCGTGACCATTCCCGAGCGCAATATCTCGACCGATTCCGATGCCGAACAGACACTCATCGCCGTCGGCGGAAAACGCCAGGTTCCCTGCCTGTTCATCGACGGCAAACCACTCTACGAATCGAGCGACATCATCGCGTGGGTGCAGGAAAACCTGCTCTAGTACGCACGCTCTGTCCGTCCAGGGCCCCAACTCATACGACCCAAACATGTACACCAGCATCCAAAGTCGACATTTTTCGACATCTTTGGATGCTGGCGTACAGCTTTTTGGTAGTCATGGACGCTCTTGGCCGGCTAATTGTTTGAGGAGACCTTTGGATTATGGCTGTTTGACGCCTCTGGAAAGGTTTCCGAGAGGGCTGTGGTCAAAAAAGGGCAAATATGAGTACTGCTACCTGTTTAGTAGCAGCGATTTTGATCACTTCAGGAACTATTCAACGTTCCACTCGTCCGCAGACGACGTTATTTCTCCTCATATGTTCAATAAAAGTAGCTCTTAATGGGAACAAATCTCATCAGGAGCTACAATTTATAGCAAATAAATGCAACCATAATGGCAACAGTACTCATATTTGCCCTTTTTTGACCACGACCCTCCAGAATAGTCGCTGAGAGCGACACTAAATGACAAAATCCGACACTTGAACGTTCTTATATGAGTAGCCATTGAAGGACACCTAACGACTACTCCCATTCGCGACACACTGTGTCGCGAATTAAGCTGGCCCCATTACCGAAGACCAGTGAGAGCTCCTGCCCAGAATCTCAATAGCTTAATAAAGGGCTCCCCTCCGGAAGTTCAATGAGCATCCAAATTCCAAGCTGAAAAGCAAAGGAGTATCGAAGCCGTCAATGCTCATTTCCTATCGAACAGGCAGGTCAAAACAAGCTAATTAGCCCGATGAACTGCTTGTATTTTTGTCTACAAAATTGTATACAAAAAGAGAATCCGAGAACCGGCGCTCGACATTATGTCGATCGATAGGAGGCGCCATGGATGCTAAGCAGCTCGAAAAGATGATGGGGTTTGCTCCCGGAGAGTTGAAGAAAGCCGCGGAAGCCTACGAAAAAGATGAGTGGCCGAAAGGTCACACCATCAAGTTGGGAAGGCCACCAATCTCCGATGAGCCGAGCGTCGTTATATCAGCACGTGTGGGCGAATCGATTCTTGAGGCGTTTGACGAAAAAGCCAAACGCCATGGGCAAACACGCACGGAGCGGCTCAGAGAGCTCATTACACTTGATGCACTGATTGCCTAGGCCCGCTCCCCCGTCGGACCCAAACATGTACACCAGCATCCAAAGTCGACATTTTTCGACATCTTTGGATGCTGGTGTACATGTTTTTGCTACATAGTCGTTGGGGACGTCCTTAAATGACCAGTCGTTAAAGAACGCCCCCGATGACTAGTTAGCCGTGGAAGCGAGCTGTGGGTGCAAGCGGCTGTTCACGAAAGACGCGCTCGACGGCAGCGCGGTATTCGTCGACCTTTTTGGTCTTGCGTACGATCTTGTGGACGGTAGCGGGATCAGCGAAAGCGCACTTGGCGTAGAACCACCACTCCTTCATGCGGAAGACCGCATTGCCGCCAATCTCTTCTGCATATGCCGCAAACAGCGTGTCGTGGAAGCGCTGCAGCTCAGCAGCCGTTGCAGCAGGGCCGCCCTTGACCATGCGAGCCAGAGCGGGGTTCGCGAGCAGGCCACGCCCCAACATCACATGGCGCGTGCCGGGATAGGCCTCCACCAGCGCGTCCATATCCTCAAGATCAAAAATGTCACCGTTATAGGCCACGGGGAACGGCGCACGCTCCAGCGTCTCGCCATAAAACTCTTTGCGCGGCAAGCCCGTATAGCGGTCCTTCTGTACGCGCGGATGCACGATCAGCTCTGCCAACGGCATGCGGCAATACAGATCGAGCACGCGCTCGTATTCGTCGTCATTCTCCAGCCCCAGCCTGGTCTTTACCGACACCGGCAACGGCGACCGCTCGCACACATCGCTTAAGAACGCCTCGAGCTCGTCGAGATTGCGCAAGAAACCCGAGCCCTTGCCCTTGGCGACAACCGTTCCCGAAGGGCAACCCAAGTTGAGATTGACCTCGCGGTAGCCCATGTCGGCGAGCACCTGTGCCGCCCACACAAACTCGTCCGCGTTCTTGGACATCAGCTGAGGCACCACGTTGAGCCCCTGGTTATTGGCAGGATCGATCTCCTTAAACGCCTTGCCGCCAAAGCGGTTTCCCACCCGCGGCGGCGGCAAAAACGGCGTGTAATAGCAATCGAGCGCACCGAAGCACTCCGCATGCACGCGACGGAACACATGCCCGGTAATCCCCTCCATAGGGGCCAGCGAAAGGATCATCTACTCTTCTCTCATATCAACACAACAAAGGGGCCGTCCCTTTGTCACATGCATTATGCCTTGCGCTTCAGGCGATTCACAAGGAAGAGGTAGCTACTGAACGATGACCACCCTCCAGCCGCACCCCATACAACGAGGTTTAATACTTTTCCCGAGAAGTGAACGAGTGAAAACGGGCCCCCGAAGCATCGGCACTTTCGAGATGCAATTTCCTGCGGTTTTGCCAGCCAAATCCTGCGGGTTTGACGTCTAAAAATGTCGATGCTTCGGAGGTCCAAGTATGGCCGTTCACTTCTCGGAAAAGTATTAGACCTCGATTTACATGCCACTCAATGTGACAAAGTGGCTGCTCCTTTGTCACATTCGATGAAAAAGGGCACCGATGTTAGTCGATGCCCCAAAGCGGCTGCAGGTTAAGCCCTACAGCGTATGTCTAAGACGAATCGAACTATTCGTCCCAGGAGAGGTTCTTACCAGTCTTTTTTGCCAGCAGCAAGAACAGGCCGATAATAACGTTGCATGCGATGCAGAAGATGAAGACGCCCTGGAAGGAGCCGACAAGCTCATAGACCTTCATCATAACGGGCATGCCAAAGGCGCCGACGATATAGCCCACGGAGCAGATCAGCGCGAAGATGCGACCGAAATCGCGGGAGCCAAAGACATCCATAACCAAAACGGTCAGGGCAGTGCCAGCGATGACGTACATTACGTCGTTCACGCCTGCTGCGAGGATGCTGAGCGTCGAGTTGCCGCTGCTCATCATGAGCATGACAAAGGAGAGGATGGAGACAGCGAGCCAGCCCAGAATGGCCTTCGTGCTGCCGAACCTATCGCAAGTGGTGCCGACGATCGGATTGAGGAACAGATCGAAGAGCGATGCAGCGGATACCATGAAGCCGCCCACCATGGGGCTAAAACCAACCTCGGAAGCATACGTCGGGAAGAGCTGGTTCATGCAGCAAGTGAGCTGAACGAGACAGAGGAAGCCGATGCAGAAGAAGAAGGCAGGCGACTTAATGGCGCGCGCATAGCTAACGCCACGCGTGCTATCCTCGGTCGTCTCCTCGGTCTCGGTGACCGTCTCGCCCTCGACGTAGCCATAGGGCAGCATGCCCTTGTCCTGAGGCTTATAGCGAATAATCAGGACGGAAGCGGGGAGAATGAGCACGGCGGAGACGCCAGCGAGCACCAGATAGCCAGTCCTCCAGCCAGCGGCCTCGATGACAGAGGTGATGACGGGGCTCATGATGAGCATGTAAATCGAGTTCACTGCCCAAGCGAGACCGATTGCCAGGCCACCAGATTTTTTGAACCACTGGTCAATAACGTCGGACATGGCGACGCCGGTGGTGAAGGCGAAGCAAACGCCAATCAGGGCGCCAGCGGCGATGAACATCCAGACTTCGGTGTAGAAGGCCATGCCTGCGCCGGCAGCAAGCAAAATAAGCTCGACAACGGGGAGCCAAACCTTGCCAACGACCTTGGGAATGAGTTTTCCGACAAACGGAAGAGCTGCCGCAAGACCAATGAGCGTTGCGGTGAAGTAATACGAGAAGATGGAATAGTCAAACCCGAACTCCTCGCACACGGGTGCGACGAAGGAGCCCGCGATGACGCTATAGGATCCGGTCGTGCCGGCAGACATAAGGCCGAGCGCGATTACGAGAACCCATGCGTAAACCTTGCTGCTCTTTAACTTTGCATTTTCCATTGATACAGCTCCTAGAGACCCAGAAGGGCACACATAACGGCCTTGATGGTGTGCTGACGGTTCTCTGCCTCACGGAAGATGACCGAAGCGTTGGCCTCAAAGCACTCGTCGGCAATCTCAAAGCCCTCGGTGATGATTTCGCGATGGAGGTCGTTCTTGCACTGGTCGAGGAGCATTTTGCCGACACGGTGATCTGCGTTATGGACAGAGGGAAGCTCATGCATGCAGAAGATGTCGGGATTGTTGGTGCGCTTGCACAGCTCGCTGGTGACGCGATAGGGGTACAAAGACTCGGCATCGCCCAGCCAGGAGTTGTAGTCGTCGGGATCCAGAACCTCTTCGCCGCACTCGGGGTTGATGTAGCGCCACTCCTCGGTAACGATAACGTCAACGCCATCCAGGGCATCGAGGTCAGAGGTGATGGTAAAGGTCCTATTGGGAGCGTACTTGGCGTAGCAGGCCTCCACCTCTTCGATCATTTCCTTGCACATCTGATGACGGAGGTCGTCGGGGCCGATGGCGAGGAAGTCCATGTCGAGCATAGCGCACAGACGGCCATACCACACCGGGGCGCCGGCGCAGTTGCCAACGAAAGCCATCTTCTTGCCGCGGCTCGTACGCAAACCGCCCCATTGCTCTTCCATCGTAAGAGCGTCAGCGAGCATCTGAGTCGGGTGATCGCCGAGAGTAAGGGCATTGATGACCGGGATGTCAACCAGGTCGGCGACGTCATAGAGGAACTGCTCGTCCTTCTGTGCGCGATAGACGATGAGATCATACATGCCGTTAAAGACGCGCATGGCGTCCTTGACGGTCTCGCAGTCACCCATGTGGGAGTTGGTCAGATAAGTGAAGCCCATGCCCAAATCGTTGCAGGAGGTCTCGAATGCGCAACGAGTACGGGTCGAGCCCCACTCAAAGTTGGCGAGGACGTTTTTGCCGGGGAAGTAGCGCTGGTCGACACCAGACTTCTTCTGAGCCTTAAGGTTCCAGGCAAGATCGATGAGATAGCGGAAATCCTCGGAGGAGAGATCATGGATGTTGATGTAGTCGCGACCGCGGAGGCTGTTGTTCATGCCTATTTCCTTTCGAATTATTATCAAAATTATTGTTGAATGTGTCCCCGAGGAAAACACGGATATCCCTCGGGGAGCGGTACATGTGGCGCCTAAGCCAAAGAGCGCAGGCTCTAAGGCTCACTAACGACTGGCCGCCACGTCCTTAGTCCAGCGGTGCACGCCGCCGCCGGACAGGTTAAGCGCGAGGGAATCAATCATGATGACCTTGCGATCGGGGAAGCAGCTCTCAAGAACTGCCTTGGCCTGCTCATCCTTCTCTTTCACGACCTCGCTCATGCCCTCGTGGTAATAACGCTGGCCAAGAACGACGCCGTTGCAAATCAGGAAGTTGCAGTAGCTCGCTGCGGCGTAGAAGTGGACGGGGCCCTCGGGCCAGGGGGTGCCATCCATAAACTTGCCGCCCATTTCGTCGATGAAGCCCTTATAGAGCTCGTAATCTTCATCGCCAGGGGCGATAACGACTTCAATAGGCTCGGCGGTGGGCATACGAACGATCTCGAAGGGCTTGCCCTCCCAGTCCGTTTCGTTGCTCAGGATCTCGTAGGCTGCCTCAATGCGGCGACGAGACTCTGCTCCAGCCTTGCTCGAGGCTGCCTCTTCATCGGACACCTCGGCAAGAAGAATCTTGTTCGGAGTGATAAAGCGACACATCTCATCAATGTGAGCTGCAAAGCTCATGCCAAAGACGGGAGTTCCGTCTTCCTTCTCGTCGAGGATGCCCAGTCGATAGTCGTCGTCCTCGAGCATAGGCTGCGGAAGCCAGATAACCTTGTTGAGGTTGTAGATGCGCTTATACTCGGCCTCTATTTCCTCTTTCGTGAACTCGGGATTACGCTTGCGGCATTCCGTGTCCTCGATGGCGATCAGAGTGCCGTGACCGTCAAACTCGCGGTCGCCGCCCTCCGAAACCATTTCGGAATTGACGATATCGAAGCAACCGAGCGCAACCGCCATGTGAACGGCTGCCTTACGTGCGGACTGGCACTCCGGGGAGTTCTTGTCCCACACGCCGTAATAGGTCCAAGCGGGGTTGACCATATAAGAATGGCCCTTGTCGTCGACCATGATGCTGGGACCGTTGTCGCGGACATAGAAGTTGGAGTCTTCGAACTGCGTGATCTCGATGCGATCGAGATCAACCCCCTCCTCCTTCAGGCGCGAGCAAGCCTCCTCATAGGAGCCGGGGGTGCCGCAATTGAGGTTGACCGTAACGTCGCCATACTCGAGCAGAGCCTTGATCACGTCAACGCAGGGCTGGCGGTTATCGTAGCCCTCTGCACGGATGTAATCGGGAAGCCATGTCACATAGACGTTGGAGCGCTTCTCGAACTCGCCCGGCATACGATAGTTCTCGTACATGGTTGGTCCTTCCGTCGGGTTTCCCGCGATGCTGTCCGGCCGCGACAATAGCGGGGTTTCACCTGCTATAGTACTACTATACCTACCGTTCGGTAGATAATTTTGAATAATTGCCGCTCGCCTACTGATACATACCGTTCGCCGTATATAGTGGTCATGTTTGGACACGAATTGATGTTCCGTTGCCATCCTTAATAATGTTGGTAGTGCGGAAGTGATTTGCAATGGAGAAATGCAGCGTGAGCACAAGAAAAAAAATATTGGACGCAATGTACGATCTTGTGGCAGAAGTCGGTTATGACAAAGCGTCTATCGGAAAGATTTGCGACTTTGTCGGTATATCCAAGCCGTCGGTGTACTACTACTTTCCCTCAAAAGAGGAGATTTTCACTACGCTCTTGGACAGCATGTTTCCGACTATCGACTATCAGCGCGACTACTCGCTAATAGTCGATAGGGACGGGTTCAAGGCCGCGCTTATCGAGCTCGGCAATTCAGTTATAGGTGGCTATCGAAGCGATGAAAAGCGCCGGCGCGTGCTGGCCGAGGTTAGCGTTCAAGCAAATCGAATTCCTGCAGTTCAGGAACGTCAAGCGACGGCGACCAAACGAACCATGGATGCGCTTAAAGACATCCTTCTTCATGGTGTAGAGATTGGCGCGTTTTCCGATAGCGCCGACGTAATGCTCTACGTACAAATTCTTTATACCGTTCTGGAGGGAGCAAGCAATACGGTCGCTCAAGGTGAGGATATTGATGAGAAAGCGGTTTGGGCGGGAATAGTCGAGCTTATGTTCAAATAGACCAGCCAAGCTGAAGCGCATGTTGGCGCCCATGGTGCCTGCGGGCAACCTTTAAAACGAAAACAGGGGTCGACTCCAATCTGGCTTGGAGTCGACCCCTGTTGCGTGGCAATCTATGCCGGTGCAATCGGCGCTTATTACTTTTCAGCAGCCTTATTGAGAAAGCCGGAAACGATAGCAAACGCGGCAATCATAAGGTTGCAGGCAATGCAGAAGATAAATACTCCCTGGAATGACCCTGCCATGCCGTAAACCTTCATCATGACCGGCATTCCAAAAGCACCGACGACATAGCCCGCTGAGCAAACGATCGAATAGATCCTTCCAAAATCGCGTGATCCAAAGAGCGAGAGGAGAAGCATCGGCATTGCGGTTCCAACGATGGCGAACATGACATCGTTTACACCAGCTGCAATGATGGAAACGGTCTCATTGCTTCCGCCAATGATAAGAAGCAGGAATGAAAGAATGCTGACACCTGTCCATGCGACCGTTGCTTTAATAGCGCCAAGCTTGTCGCATGTTTTGCCCACGAAGGGATTTAGGAAGATATCGGAGAGTGAAGCTGCCGAGACCATTAAGCTTCCTACGATAGGATTGAAACCGACCTCGCTTGCATAGGTTGGAAACAGCTGGTTCATGCAGCAGGTGAGCTGCGCCACGCAAAGCAAGAGGACACAGAGAATAAAAGACGGCGTTTTCGCGGCATCGCGGAGGGCCATGCCCGAAAGGACATCTTCCTGCTCATCGGCGCTGCAGCTCTCATGGGTTTCGGAGGCGGTCTCTCCGTACGGAAGCATATTGCGATCAGAGGGGTTAAGGCGAATGATAAATGCGCTTGCAGGCAAAATCATAGCTGCAGAAACGGCCGCAAGCACGATGTATCCCGTACGCCAGCCTTGCTGCTCGATGACCAGCGTAATGACAGGACTCAATAACAGCGTGCAGAGAGAATTAACGCCCCAAGCGAGGCCGATGGCGAGACCGGACGATTTGCTGAACCATTGGTCAATGACATCGGACATGCAGACGCCCGTTGTAAACGAAAAGCAGATGCCGATCACTGCGGCGGAGACGGTGAACATCCAGACCTCGGTGTAGAACGCCATTGCGGCGCCGGCGGCAATAAGGACGAGTTCAATGCAAATATGCCATGGTTTGCCGATTACTTTTGGAATGAAGCGACTCAAAAGCGGAAGCCCAAGCGCAAGGCCAAGAAGAATCGCGGTGAAATAGAAAGAAAAAGAAGTGTAGTCAAAGCCCAGATCTTCACATACTGGAGCAACGAATGAGCCGGCAATAATGCTATATGTGCCAGTTGTTCCGGCGGACATTAAGCCGAGCGCAATAACGACGACCCAAGCAAATGCGCCGCTTTCACGAAGACAATCTTTTTTGGCTGGTGTGGTGAGAGTCATGGTTGCTCCATTTCTATCGGCAATACATCCTATATGCCTACCGATAGGTATATAAACCAGAGGACTCTTCGTCAAGCATTAAGCGGGGAGAGGGAGTTCTTAACCTGCCGAACGGTAATTAGACCCCGTTTTCGCAAGGGTCTCAATGTGACAAAGGGACTGTCCCTTTGTCACATTATTCGGAGCGCAGGGCTTCGACGGGGTCCTTCTTGGATGCGCTGCGGGCCGGCAGCAGGCCGGCAACGACCGTCAGCAGCACTGAAATTGCGATGAGCACCAGCGCATCCTGCACGGGCAGGCTCATCAGATTGGGCACCTGTTTGGCCGCAAGCGCCCAGGTATTAACCGGAAAGCTCACGAGCACCACGACGACAATGGCAAAGACGCCGGCGATGAGGCCCTCGATAAAGGTCTCGGCATTGAATACGTTGGCCACGTTGCGCTTCGACGCGCCGATCGCGCGCAGGATGCCAATCTCCTTTTTGCGCTCCAGCACGCTGATGTAGGTGATGATGCCGATCATAATGGAGCTCACCACTAGGCTGATGCTCACGAATGCGATGAGCACCAAGCTGATGGTATTCACAATGTCGGTCACCGAGCCCATAATGATTCCCATATAGTCGGTGTACGAAATCGCCTGCTCATCGTGGCCAGCAGCTTTGACCTGCTTGTTATACGCATCGATATGGTCGAGCACGCGCTCCTTCGCCTCAAAGTCGCGCGGGAAAATCTTGACCGAGATGGGGTCTGCCTCGTCCGCATAACCCAGTGTGGTCAGGTTGTTGTCATAGGTAAGCTGCGATGCCTTGGCATAACTCATCATAAGCGAACTCAGGTCCTCGGCGTCCATGTTGAAGTGGATGGCGCGGGCAAAGGCGCTCGCATCCACACGCATAGCGCTCGCCAGGTTGGCAAAACTCGATGACATCTGCGTCGCCATCTGGCCCATGAGCCCTGCCGCGCCTGCCTTGAGCTGAGTTGACACCGTCGTCGCAATCTGGTCGCTGATCGACTTCATCATCTGATCCAGAGCCTGCTGCAGATACGGAGCCAGCTGCTTTTGTACATAGTCGGTCATCGCCTGCTGCAGGCGCTCGGCCAGGGCATCGCCGCCGGGTGCCTTGAGCTGAGCCAGGATTTGCTGGGCTGCCGTATCACTCTCAAGATACGTCGAGAACGCGGCGGCAAGCTTTGACGCGTCCTTAAGATCTTCGGGCGTCAGCGCCTTAAACTGTTCCGACTGCATAAAGCCCGTGAACAGTTGGTTGGCGAGCGCCCCCACTTGCTGCATCTGCTCGGGTGTAAGCTCCAACCCATCGAAGACACCCGAGAAATCGGGGGCTGGCGCCTTAGACATGATGTCGCTGAAGTCGATATCCTTCCCTACGCCCGAAAGGTCAATGTCCAGCTCGGACAAGTCAAGACACGACGGGTCCATACCGCCGGCAACACCCGAGAGCACGGAGGTATCGAACGAGAACGCGCTCTTGAGCGCCGCCTCGTCCACACTGAACATGCTGCCCAGATCCACGCCTTGTTTGGCCTCGCCTTGCAGTTCGTCGAAGGTTTTGCCCGTAAAGACATCCGTCTCGGGGTGGGCGAGTTGCTCCCGCACAATCTGCGAATCGGCGGCGCGCTCCATAAGCTGGCGAGTCAGCGCATGTGTATAGGCAATGCCCGGAGACAACGCACTCGCATTGGCCGTCTCGTTAGGGCGCACCACACCCACGATGTGTACGTCGATGCCATCGGCAACCTTGGCGGCCATAAAGTCGGCGTCACCAGACATGTCGGTCCACATGCCGGTCTCTTCGTTTTTGCGATAGGCATCGGCCGGCGACAGCACCTTAAACGTCGTGGACAGCGCATCGTCGTAGGTAAAGTCGGTGCCGGTCTCGGGTGCTTTGACCCCACCGTCGGCCGTCATGGCACTGTTTACCAGATCGTTGAGCTCATCGATATCCAGCGCACCGATGCTGTAGAGCGTATAGTCGCCCACCGTACCGCGGCTCGAAAGCACCATCACGGCTTCGTTGGCAGACGTGGGCCAATGACCGGCGACGACATCGTACTGGCTGTCGAGCAGGCTCTGGTCGTCAATCATCTCGTTAAAGACCGAGGTTCCCATGGATTCCATGCTCACCGTTGCCGCCGAACTCGCGCCTCCGCTCATAGCCTCGGTCATTGCGTTGGGAACAAGCCGAACGGGCTTCTCATCGCCCTTGCCGGCACGATAGACAACCGGCGATACACCGTAGCCGTACTGAATGGCGTTGACCTCTTTGTCGATACCGTCGCCGCCGTCGTCAAGCCATGCCTTAAAGCTCGTCATGTCGTTGGACTTAACGCTCGCAAACATATCCTTTACGGCCGTGACCACGGGAATCTTATCGGTTTCGGCACTGTCGTCGGACGAATCCACGTTTTCAGGCGAGTCATCATCCGCAGCCCCCTGTCCGCCCATCATGGACGACAGGTCGTAATCCTGCTTGGAAATGGTGAGTGGGTAGCTCGAGAGCGTATCCTCCTCGACCTTTTTGATGTAGCCGTTTACGCCGTTGGACAGCGCCAGAATCGCCGCGATACCGATAATGCCAATCGAGCCCGCAAAGGCCGTCATGGCCGTGCGGCCCTTCTTGGTCATGAGGTTTCGGGCAGAAAGCCCCAGCGCCGTCACAAAGCTCATCGAGGTTTTGCGCGTAGGCTTGGCCTCGCGGCGCGTGGCGTCAGCGACATCGAAAGGATCGGAATCATCGGTGATCTTGCCGTCCGCCAGGTTGACGATGCGCGTGGCGTATTGGTATGCCAGGTCGGGATTGTGCGTGACCATGATGACCAGACGGTCGCGCGCAACTTCTTTGAGCAAATCCATAACCTGCACGGATGTCGTTGAATCCAAAGCGCCAGTCGGCTCGTCGGCAAGGACGATCTCAGGGTCATTGATCAGGGCGCGGGCAATGGCCACGCGCTGCATCTGCCCGCCCGATAGCTGGCTCGGGCGCTTGTTAACGTGCTCGCCCAAGCCGACTTTCTCCAACGCCTCGCGCGCACGCTGGCGACGCTCGGCATGCCCCACGCCCGTGAGCGTGAGCGCCAGCTCCACGTTTTCCAAAATGGTCTGATGCGGAATGAGGTTATAGCTTTGGAACACAAAGCCGATGCGGTTGTTGCGGTAGGCATCCCAATCGCGATCGTGAAAGTCTTTGGTCGAAATACCGTCGATCAGCAGGTCGCCAGAATCGAAATGATCGAGCCCACCGATAACGTTGAGCATCGTAGTTTTGCCCGACCCCGAAGGTCCCAGAATGGCCACGAACTCGTTATCGCGAAAAGACAGGCTCACGCTGTCGAGCGCTACCTGCGTAAACGACTGCGTAACGTACCTTTTGCAAATACCTTTGAGCTCCAGCATGGACGGCAACCTCTCCTGCGCAGGCACCCTGCCCGCTCTCCTCCGCCGTTCGTATTCGACGCTTTTGTCCTACTCTATCCCCATTTTTTGCCGACGCCAGTGAGGAATGTAACAAACCGCGCCAAAAAACGAACGGGACGGCGCCCAAAAGAAGAGGTCCCGAGCGGGACCTCTATATGGTGGAGCTTATCTTGAAAGGCAGCAGACTACTTCGCACAGCGACACACGATCCTCGCTATGCTTTACGCGGTTTTTACTGCTCGCTATTCGCAATCGCCTGGTCGATAAGCTTGTCGAGTGCTGCGCGCTGCTCGGCGGAGCTGATGGCTCCCACGATTGGATCCCCTACGATGTTGCCATTCTGATCGATGACATACGTTGTCGGGAACGAGAACAAATTTGACGTAAACTTACCGGCCTCGCTATCCGACTTGAACCAGATGTTCTTATATGTCACGCCCTTCTTGCTCAGCACGTCCTTGGCATCTGCAATCTCGCCCTTGTTGCCATCGAGCGTAAAGGAATTGACGCCCACGACCTGGCCGCCCTTCTCGGCAAGCTCCTGATTCAGTTTCTCAAGATCGCCCAACTCACCCACGCACGGCTTGCAAGTGGTGAACCAGAAATTCATGACGGTAACCTTGTTCTTAGAGAACAGCTCGTCGCTGCTCACGTCGTTGCCGTCCAGGTCCTTGCCCGTAAAGCTGGGGAACTTCGTCGCCTCGCTCGAAGCATTGGCACCAGCCGTCATGCCAGCGGTCGAAGCGTCGACGCTCTCGCCTGCGCTCGGCGTGCTTCCACAGCCGGGGAACTCCTTCTCCAAGCTCTCGAGCTTGTCCTCGATTTCCTTGATCTGCTGCGCACCGGCCTTGAGCGTCTTAAGCTCATCCGCCGTAAACTCATCCTTGGCGCCGTCGATGGTCTTGAGCAAGAAATCGCCGTAATTGCTGCCGTCCTCAATCATTGTCGAGTCTTTATTTGCCGCATTGAATACCTTTTCCCACAGCGCGTTATCACTCGAAAAGATCTCGTTCTCCTTCTGCATGAGTTTTGCATACAACTCGGCGGCCTCGTCGGCATTGGCCGGCTTCTGCGCAGTGAGTTCTGCGATCTTAGGATCGGAGCTCGCAGATTCGCTCGCATTGCCACCGGGCGCCGAACATGCCACAAGGCACAAGGCCAATACCGGCACCATAAACAGGGCCGCAATCTTAGAAAGCTTCATAGTCATTCCTCCGTTTTGTCGAAGCTTGTTTACTTTTTATCGACGGTCAAGGGAAGCTTTTCCGCCGACACATCCAGGCCATAGCGATAGCTGATGGCATCGACAGGACAGGCCCCGATGCACTTTCCGCACCGGATACATTCGGCATGATTGGGCGCGCGGACCACATCAACGTCCATCTGACAAACCCTTGAGCACTTGCCGCACGAGACACATTTGCACGCGTCAACCTGAATCCCCAACAAGGACACCCTATTCATGAGCGCATAGAATGCGCCGAGCGGGCAAATCCATTTGCAGAAGGGGCGGTAGAACAAAACACTCAGCACTACCACGGCAATGAGAACGACAAGTTTCCAAGTAAAGAGATGTCCCAACGCAGATCGAATGCCGGCATTGGCAATGGCCAGCGGAATGGCGCCCTCGAGCACACCCTGTGGACAGATGTACTTGCAAAAGAACGGGTCCCCCATCCCCACATCGTTAACCACCAAGACGGGCAGCAGCACCACGGCAAACAGCAGCACGACGTATTTGATGTACGTGAGCGGCTTAAGCTTTTTCGTGGAAAGCTTTTTGCCGGGAATCTTATGAAGCAGCTCCTGCAGCCAGCCAAACGGGCACAGAAAGCCGCATACAAAGCGTCCCAGCAGCACGCCGAGCAAAATGAGCGTACCGGTGACGTAGTAAGAAAAGTTGAACTTGGATGAACCTACCACCGACTGGAACGACCCGATGGGGCACGCACCCGATGCCGCGGGGCACGAATAGCAATTAAGTCCAGGTACGCAGACTGTTTTCCCCGCGCCCTGATAGATGCCGCCTTTGGCAAAGTTTGACAGGTGAATATTGGTGACCAGCGTCGCCGCCGCCTGAATGAATCCGCGAAATCGGGCCAAAACATGCGACGCAGTGTTTTCTCTTTTATCCAATTCCGATACACTCCAAGCACAGCCTAATCGCTTTGGCCAGCACGGCATCCGCCTCGCCACGCATAACACCAAAGCACACCATGGCAATTCCGACGATCAACAAAGCGACCTGTACCACGGGTTTTACCGCTTTGAACAACCTGACCACTCCTTTCGTTACGCGACCATTGGACCATATCGGCTATAAAATCCGTGTTAAGCGCGATTTGGAATGTGCAAGGAGACTGTTATGCGTATTTTGATCGTCGAAGACGAGCGAGCACTGTGCGATGCAATCGCGCGCAGCTTGCGAAACTTGGCGTACAGCGTCGACTGCTGTCACGATGGACGGGAGGCGCTCGACCTGCTGGGCATCGAAGTCTTTGACCTCGTGGTACTCGACCTCAATCTTCCCCATGTCGACGGCATGACCGTGCTCAGGGAACTTAGGAAAACCGATTGCGAGACCAAGGTACTGATTCTGTCCGCGCGTGGCGAAGTATCCGATAAAGTCGCCGGACTCGATGCCGGCGCCAACGATTACCTTACCAAGCCGTTTCATCTGGACGAACTTGCGGCAAGGATCCGCAGCCTTACCCTCAGGCGCTTCGCACAAAGCGACATAGTATTAACCTGCAGAAAGCTCAGCTTTGACACCAAGGCGCGCATCGCTTCCGTGGACAGTGAAGCTCTATCTCTTACACGCAAGGAAACGGGAATCTTGGAATACCTGATGCTTAATCAGGGGCGACCGGTAAGCCAAGAGGAGCTTATCGAGCACGTTTGGGATAGCAGCGTGAACAGCTTTAGCAACGCAACCCGCGTTCATATCTCGTCGCTCCGAAAAAAGTTGCGCAGCGCTTTGGGATACGACCCGATTCGCAATCGGATTGGAGAGGGCTACGTTATGGAGGACAGTGAATGAAAAGGCTTTCGCTGCAATGGCGCATAACGATTATGACGGCACTGCTCACGTGTGCGGCATGCGTGCTGACGAACTGCCTGGTCGGCTATACGGGCATGCGCTACATGGATGCCATCGGCAGTGACATCTCGGCCTTTACCGCAACCGGCGAAGATTCGCCCCAGGCGTTCGACCCAACGAAAGCGACCCTCGATAACGAGGTTACGATCGTCGTAAACGACGCACAGGAGTCTTTTGGCACGACAGCCTGGTGCATCACGGCTGGAATCACACTCCTTGGCGGCGTGCTGGCATACTTTGTGAGCGGCCGTGCACTCAAACCGCTACGGGCTTTTGCAGCCCAGGTTGAGCGTGTGCAGCCTGACAACCTAAGCGAAATCAGGCTCAGTGAGGATGTGCCCACCGAGTTACAACGATGCAGCGCCTCTTTCAACGACATGATCGCCCGTCTTGGCGAAGGGTTCTCTGCACAGCGTCAGTTTACCGGCAACGCCGCACACGAGCTGCGCACCCCGCTCGCCCTTATGCAAGCACAGATTGAACTATTCATCTCCGAGCACTCCGGTTTGCAACCCGAAACAGCCGAGCTGCTCGGCCTGCTACAAGAACAAACCGAGCGCATGTCGCGGATGACCAAGGTATTGCTCGAGATGAGTGAGCTCCACAGCGTTCCTTGCGAGGACGATGTTGAACTTGGTCCCTTGTCCGAAGAGGTCCTCACCGACCTTGCGCCACTTGCCGAAAATAAGGGCATAGCCCTCAATTGTGCTGGAGACGCTTTAGTAATCGGGAGCGACACGCTCCTCTATCGGCTGGTGTTTAACCTGGTCGAAAATGCCATCCATTACAGCCGCCCCGGCTCGACTGTCAACGTCTCCATCTGCGACAACGACAGCCACGTGTTCCTGAGAGTCGAGGACCAGGGCCCGGGAATACCCAAGCAGTACCGTGAGAGCATCTTCCAGCCGTTCTTTCGTCTAGACAAATCCCGCAGCAGGGCATACGGCGGCGCAGGACTCGGGCTAGCGCTTGTTTGGGAGATTGCAGCGCTTCACGGTGGCGCGGTAGAGGTCGAAGCAAGTTCCGAGAGCGGGACCACCATGCTCGTAAGCCTTCCAAAACGATCCGTAGCGTTAACCGAACAGTAAAACGAAAGGGGTCCCGAGCAACAGGAGTACAATTGCTGCATTGTTGCCAGCTGTTGGGAGATGGAAGATGGACTGCGATGGCTACCCATGCGTTCCCATGCCGTTGATGTGCACCGCCTTTGTGCCGGGGCAGATTGACGCTGCGGTTGCAGGCATTTCCGACCCCGATTCACGCACCATCGCCATGGCAGAAGCGCTGTACTTTCGCGGACAGGCCGCCCTCGCTGCCAAGACGGCGCGCCCCTATCTTGACGCCACCGATTCCGCACTGCGCTATTCCGCATGCTTTATCTGCGGATACGCCAGTCTGTCGCTCAACCGTATCGCCGACGCCCGCCGTTGTCTTGCGGGCATCCTCGATACGCCAACTGACGAGGAATCACCCGCCGTCCACGCCACGCATATCCTGTTCGCCTCGGCCGCAAGCGTCCTGCTGCACTTGTCTTCCCCGTATTCTGCCGAAGAGTTTTATCCGCTTGCGGCGCATCTGCCCGAAGGCCTGCGCCTGTTCGCCAGCTACGTGATGGCGCATGCCCTGTACCTGCGCGGCGAATATGGCCGCAGTCTGGGCATGGCGGAAAACGCCCTGATCATGAAACAAGGGAGCTATCCGATCTCGGAACTGTTCCTGCACCTGGCAGCTTCCATGGCATGCATGAGCCTCAAGGACATCGACGCCGCAAAAACGCACTTCGGAGTTGCTTGGAACATTGCGCGTCCCGACGGCCTTATTGAGCTCATTGGCGAGCATCACGGCCTTTTACAGGGGCTTATCGAGGCATGCCTAAAAACGCAATACCCTGACGACTTCGCGCGCATCATCGAGATCACGTACCGCTTCAGCTACGGCTGGCGGCGCATCCACAACCCCGATTCGGGCGAGGACGTGGCCGACGATCTAACGACCACAGAGTTCACCATGGCCATGCTCGCCTGCCGTGGATGGACCAACGCCGAAATCGCTCGTCATATGGGTGTGTCGCCGGGCACCGTTAAAAACCGCCTATCCGGCGTATACGCAAAGCTTGGCATCGGCACACGCGCCGAGCTAGTCGCGCATATGTTGCGTTAGCGACCGAGCTGCCGAGCGCATCGAACGCGTTTCGGAACCCCGGCGCTTCGCTCAATCAATTTGGACATTTTGACCCTTGAATGGCACTACCGCCACGTGGCGCCTTCTCGCAAAATTGGATTATTTCCACCGATACCTGCGGGATGGGAGCCAAAGATGCTTGATCGCCGTTCGTTACTTGTTGCCGGAGCGTCCTCGCTGGCGAGCATTATGTTGCCGCGCGTGCCGGGAAGCGCAAACGCCTTCATATTGCCGTTCGCGCCCACCGAGGCATACGCCGATGAAGATGATCCCTTCAAGGTCTTGGTGCTCTCGCGCACCATGTTTGGCGTGGTCGTAGTCGACGTCGCCAACAAGAATACGCCCATCACGGGTGCCCAGGTCACGCTCACATCGCGCTATGCCGCAGGCAAGCAGCTCACCGCCACGACCGATGACGAAGGCACGGCCATCTTTGAGGTCGCGCCGCTTTCGGAAGGCTACGTGGACGAGACAACGCTTCTCGACGCGTACGACTTTAACGGCGGCATCTCCATTAGCATGGCAGGCTACCGTGATGTCGAGATTCCCCTTGCGCGTATCCAGGGTGGCACCGCCATTACCGCGCCAACGCGTCCGCTTTCTGACGGCGAGCCGTACTTTCGCCAGCTCACGTTTGACGAATGGGACATCCAGTACGCTGAAGCCACGTTCATGACATTGCCGAAGGACGACACGGCAAACGAACAGCCCGATACGCACGCCTTTACTGTACAGGCTCATCTGCCGCAGGGCGGGCGGGCAACGCTGCGCATCAACAAGGTAATGCCCGCCACGGGCAGCTCAACCGAAACCGTCACGCAGATCGGCCAGATCAAGGCCAGCGCATCGGGCGCGGATAATCTGGCGACGTTCACGCTCGAAGACACGTTCCTCGATGCAGCTTCGGGCCTTCTGGAGGAAGGGTGCAAGCTGCGCTTTATACTCGACTACCAGGGCAAAACCTACACGCTCTCATCCCCTATGGCCGTTGTCACCGCGCCGGCCGCAAAGGCGGAATCGGGCTCGACCACCATCATTCCCACCACCATGGACCAAGAGATCACTCCGTTTGATTTCCCCGCGGCGTTTCCCGGTATCGGCGGCAATAAGTTCACGTGCTGGATGCCCACATTTCCCATTCTGTTCGATTTCTCGTTTGCTGGATACGTGCTGTTTGGCGGAGGGTACAAACCAGCTAGCTATATGAACGATTCGGGCAACCCTGATCCGGAATACTGGAAGAAATCGCCGCGCGAGTCGGGCGCCAAGCAGGCAAACCGCTACCTCGACGAGATGGAGGGGAAGTGGAATCAGTACAAGAGTATGAGTGCCGGTTCGGGCACCGATCCAAGAAACACCAAGCTCCTTCGTCACCATTGCACGCCGCTGTTCACGATGGATATCGCCACACAGCTGTACGGCTCGCTCGCCTACGATTGGGTGGGCAAAACCTGGGGTAACAACAACGACCCCGCATACGGCAATATTAAGGCCCTCTTCCAGGTAAGAACCGACCTCAATTGGACCGAGCAGTTTACCCTAGGACCGGTGCCATTTTTCCTAAACGTCAACCCCTGGGTGCTGGCAAAACTGGCGCTCGCCGTGGGTGCCCACACGCACGGCAGCGGCGCGGCGTTTTTTAAAAACATTTCGCTCGACTATTCAAACACGTCGGGCTCGTTCACCATCCAGATCGGGCTTGCCGTCACCTTTGGCGCCGGCGTTGCAGGCGTCGCTTCGTCTGCCGTGCGCGGCGCCGCATCCCTCACGCTGTTCATTGGGTACGAGAAGGCAGATGGGCACCAGCTTCCGCGACTGCGCGTAGGTGCAGACGTCGATGTCGATGTGATACTCCAGTTCGTGATGTTCAAGTGGACCACCAAGGCTTGGTCGGGGTCGTGGCCCACACTCCTCGATTCGTGGAATATGTCGGTGAACAACGGCGACCAGTATGTACTCCAGCGCTCTGAGCTCGCATTGGGTGGAGATACGCCCTATACACTAGATGCCTGCTTCGGCTCAGCCGGCAACGCCGAGGCGGGCGGCGTGCCGCAATTTATCGCATCGGCCACCATCGTCACCAACGCCGAGCTGCTCGCACGCGCCGAGGTTAAGGCCACTGCCGTAAACGTCGCTTCTGTCGTACGCGATTGGAATCAAGCGGTCACGCGTATTGAGCTCGAGGCGGATGCAGAGAGCGACGACACGGGACAGGTCGAACATTTCGTCCATGCACTGATGGAAAACGACGAAAACGCCGCGCCGATGTACGAGTACGCCTATATCGGCCAGACGACGAACGCCGTTGCTGACCCGAACGCCAATTCTGCCGGCGTGTCGGAGGACGAGCGTGGCGGCATCAAACCCTCGAGCGACAACGTGCTGTTTGCTGGCGTGCTCAGCGAAGCTCACATGAAGCTGGCAAGGATTGCCGGCGTAGAATGCCTGTTCCGTATCGCCTCGGTGCGCTACGGCGACAATGGTCGCTCGCGCCTGGTGGTGCACACAAAGGCAAACGGCACGTGGTCCGCTCCCACGCCCGTGGACTTTCCCCTTGGGTTTGGCGAGGGCGATGTGGAGCGCAACGGCATATTCGATTACGACTTCGACGTGGTGGAATATACAGACGGAAGAGGAAACCAGGACGCCTACGTGCTGCTGGTCTCGGGCGAGCGCCCCGCCGGCGACAACACCCTTTTCGATACGGCGAGCACATCCGGCATACTGTCCGTTGTGCGCCTGCGCATAAGCAACGACGGAGTTCGCGTGATATCGCACACGTCGTGGCGCAGCATCTCGCGCGGCCGCCTTCAGGAGGATGGCTACCATTGCCTGCAGTGCCCGCGTATCACGGTGGGCAAGACGCTGGTCGACGGGCGCCTGTCGGGCGCTTACCTCCACCGCCGCGGAACCACCGCAGAGAAGGCGCTCGGCAGCGAGGCCGAGGTTGCGCTGGAATGCTTTACCCTGTGGTCGGATAATTTGGGCGACAGTCTCACGTTCCGTCAGGTCCTCCACTTTCCGCAGGCACCATCGAGCATCGAGCTGGGCGCGCCCGAGAATATCAACGGCAAAATGGTGGTGCCCGTTGCATACGAGACTGCAGGCGGTTGTGGCTGCGCGTCGTACGCCGTGATCGGCCAGTCCATCGCGGGTTGGGGCGTTATGTCGCCAGATGCCACAGTACCCCACGCGGTGCCGTGGCCACAACATTCGGGCTTTTTGGCAACCGTCAACGAGCAACTGCAGCATATTGCTTGGACGCGAGGCGCATCGGCATTTGCAACGCAGCCCGTGGGTGCCGCAGGCTGTGGCCCAGCATCGTTTAGCGTAAGCAACAACGGCAGGTGCGTACTCTATGTAGAGAACACCGATGGCAAGGTGGGACAAACCTACGACGAAGAAGGCAACCCGGTAGCAGTGATGGGCAAGCACTTCCGCATCTTCGCCAGCACCTTGGCAGGCGATCTGTTTACGGAGCCGTTCGTGATGTGCGAGCTAGACCATCCCGTCGATCAGATAACGACATTTTTAACGTCGGGAGGCATGCTCTCCGCGCTCGCCACGCACATTGTGAGTGCCGAGCAGAGCAAGGCGGAGCTGCACGGCATCGAAGTGCCCTTGGTGGCGTGTGCCACTCCGACAGGAGCAGTCGCTACCTCGGGCGCGGTGGTGCCCGGAGCAGCAGGCGAATCCTTCATGGTCACGGTGCGAAACGACGGCAACACCTTGCTGACCGCCGGCACGATCGATCTGTACCGAGAGGGCTCCAGCCAGCCGTTCTCCAGCGCATCCATCGGGTTCGGAGCGAACACACGCATGGCATCGATCTACGATCCAGAGCTTGCCGAGGACGCTTCGGCCAACGACATGGCGCATGTGAAGTACGCGCTCGAGACGTTGGGCACACGTTTTGCAACGCACCCACTGGTAGCCGACAACGGCAACGCCGTGCTGGCACCGGGTTGCACGGCGCAGTTCCGCATGAGCTTCGCTATCCCCGAGAGTTGGAGCGACGAAGTGGGCAAACGCGTAACGCTATATGCGAAGGCGCGTAATCTGGTGGCGCTCGATCCCGTAACGCTCGAGGAAATTCGACCGGGCGCAAACTCGGCGCTGGGTGCCGTGCTGCACGAGCTTCATGTGCCCGACGCGGCATGCGAACGCTCAGAAGTTCAGGTCGGCGTATGCGACAACGCGGATACGACGGAACTTCACGACGCCCCGATGACGGTCGACGGCGATGGCGGCACGAGTGGCGGCGGTACTGACAAGGGCGGCGGCTCCGGCGGAAGCAGCTCCAGCAGTGGCAAGGACCACGGCACTAACAAGCGCTCCGGAAAAGCGGGCGCGCTTGCGGGCACGGGCGATGTCAACGCTCCCCTTACGGCAGCCGCAGCAGCACTCGCCGCAGCTGGTGCCGGCCTTGTCGCCTACAGCGCCCGCCGCACGGCGCTCGAAAACGACACCGCCGATGAGGTCAATTCGGATACGCCTCGCTAGCTCTCAGTTACCTTTGCGAGAGACGCCGACTCGGCTCATCGACCATCAAAATGGGCTGGTTCTGGATACCCAGAGCCAGCCCATTACGCATTAGATGTCGTCAGAGGAGTTGAGTTCTGCCTCGAGCTTGGCACGCCGTCTTTTCGCCAACAATCCGCACGACACGTCTTCGACAGCGTATCCAACCGCAAACGCAGCAAGACACATTCGGCCGTCTTCAAACTTACTCGGACAGAGCCGACTCGGTTTTGTCCGAGTAAACGAATCTCCATCGAACTCCGAACGATTGTTCGATGGATTTCGTGTTGGTGGAATCGCCTATGGGCTGGGCTATGCTACCTTGACTATCTATATGACTTAAACGCAGCAAAGGAGCACCGAGAGAGCGAGTATGGCAAAAAACACCGCAAACTATGGTAACGACAGTATCCGCCAGCTCAAGGACGAGGAGCGCGTACGCCTGCGCCCCGCCGTCATCTTTGGCTCGGACGGGCTCGACGGCTGCGCGCATGCCGCCTTCGAGATCCTGTCCAACGCCGTTGACGAGGCGCGCCAGGGCTACGGCAAGCTCATCACCCTTACCGCCTTTCGCGATGGCTCTATCCAGGTAGAGGACAATGGCCGTGGCTGCCCGCTCGACTGGAACCCCTCCGAGAAGCGCTTTAACTGGGAGCTCGTCTTTTGCGAGCTCTACGCCGGCGGCAAATACAATAACAACCAGGGCGGCGACTACGACTTCTCGCTCGGTACCAACGGCCTGGGCTCGTGCGCGACCCAGTACGCCTCCGAGTACATGGACGTCACGGTTTGGCGCGATGGCAACAAGTACTCCCTGCACTTTAAGAAGGGCAAGGTCGTCGGCGCCAAAAAGAAGGCACTCGAGATTGAGCCCAGCGACGAGGACCGCACCGGCACCACCATCAAGTGGCGCCCCGATCTTGAGGTCTTTACCTCCATCAGTATCCCCCACGATTGGTATCGCGAGACCATGCGCCGTCAGGCCGTGGTCAACGCCAACGTGACCTTCCGCCTGCGCATCGAGGGCGACGATGGTGAGTTTTCCGAAGAGGATTTTTGCTATCCCAAGGGCATCGAGGACTATGTGCTCGAGAAGGTCGGTACCGACTACCTCACCGAGCCCTTCTTTATCGAGGCCGACCGTCGCGGTCGCGACCGCGAGGACCTGCCCGACTACAACGTAAAAATCACCGCGTGCATGTGCTTCTCGCGCACCTTCATGATGCAGGAGTACTACCACAACTCATCGTGGCTCGAGAACGGCGGCTCGCCCGAGAAGGCTGCCCGCAGCGCCCTCACCAGCGCCATCGATGCCTACATCAAGCAACAGGGCAAGTACAACAAAAATGAGAGCGGCATTAAGTGGCAGGACGTCCAGGACTGCCTAGTGCTGGTGACCAACTGCTTCTCCACCCAGACGTCCTACGAGAACCAGACCAAGAAGGCCATCAACAACCGCTTTATCCAGCAGGCTATGACGGCTTTCTTTAAGGAGCGCCTCTCGACCTACTTGATCGAGAACAAGGACGCCGCCAACAAGATCATGGAGCAGGTGCTCATCAACAAGCGCTCGCGCGAGAATGCCGAGAAGACGCGCCAGAGCATCAAGACCAACCTGCAGCAGAAGACCGACATGGCCAACCGCGTGCAGAAGTTCATCGACTGCCGCTCCAAGGACAAGAGCCGTCGCGAGATCTACATCGTAGAGGGTGACTCGGCAGCAGGCGCCATTCGCACCTCGCGCGATGCCGAGTTCCAGGGCGTCATGCCCGTCCGCGGTAAGATCCTCAACTGCCTGAAGGAGGACTACCCGCGCATCTTTAAGTCCGACATCATCATGGACCTCATGCGCGTGCTGGGCTGCGGCGTGGAGATCAAAGACAAGCGCATCAAGAACCTCGGCGCCTTCGACCTGGACAACCTCAACTGGAACAAGGTCATCATCTGTACGGACGCCGACGTCGACGGTTACCACATCCGCACGCTCGTGCTCACCATGCTCTACCGCCTGGTGCCAACGCTTATCGACGAGGGCTACGTCTATATCGCCGAGTCGCCGCTCTACGAGATCAACTGCAAAGAGAAGACCTACTTTGCCTACACCGAGCTCGAGAAGAACGGCATCCTCAAGGAGATTGGCGACCAAAAGTGCTCCATCAACCGCTCCAAGGGTCTTGGCGAGAACGACCCGGACATGATGTGGCTCACCACCATGAACCCCGAGACGCGTCGCCTGATCAAGGTGGAGCCCGAGGACGTCACCAAGATGGAGACCATGTTTAACCTGTTGCTGGGCAACGACGAAGCGGGCCGCAAGCGCCATATCTCCGAGCACGGCAAGGAATATCTGGACCAGCTGGACCTGCAATAGCAGCAAATCGATAACGACGGCCCATAAGAAGTTCAAGAGGAAATCGTGGCAAAGAAGAAGACGAAGAACCAGCCAAAGAAAAAGCAGGTCAACGCCGAGAACGTCATCGGCCTGCACTCCGAGGTCACCGACCAGCCGATCACGCAGACGCTCGAGGTCAACTACATGCCCTACGCCATGAGCGTCAACGTCTCGCGTGCATTCCCCGAGATCGACGGCTTTAAGCCCTCGCACCGCAAGCTGCTCTACACCATGTACAAGATGGGTCTGCTCAAGGGCGAGCGCCAGAAGAGCGCCAACATCGTGGGCCAGACCATGAAGCTCAATCCGCACGGCGACGCCGCGATCTACGAGACGATGGTGCGTCTGGCCACCGGCAACGAGGCACTGCTCGCCCCCTTCGTGGAGTCGAAGGGCAACTTTGGCAAGTACTATTCGGGCGACCTGAGCTACGCCGCCTCGCGTTATACCGAGGCCAAGCTCTCCCCCATCAGCGCCGAGATCTTTAAGGACATCGACAAGGACCCGGTCGACTTCGTTGACAGCTACGACGGCGCCATGAAGGAGCCGCGCCTGCTGCCCACCACGTTCCCCAATATTCTGGTTTCGGCCAACAAAGGCATCGGCGTCGCCATGGCGTCCGACATCTGCGGTTTCAACCTCAACGAGGTCTGCACCGCCACCATGCATTACCTGCAGGATCCCGACTGCGACCTGCTCGAGTACATGCCCATGCCCGACTTCTCGACCGGCGGCGAGATCATCTACCGCCGCGAGGAGATGGAGAAGATCATCGAGACCGGTCTTGGCAGCTTCCAGATCCGTTCCCGCTGGCGCTGGATTCCCGAAGAGCGCATCATCGAGGTCTACGAGATCCCCTACACCACCAAGACCGATGTCATCATCGAGCGCATCGTCAAGCTCTCCAAGGAGGGCAAGGTCAAGGAGATTGCCGACATCCGCGACGAGACCGATCTTTCGGGCCTGCGCATCGCCATCGACCTTAAGCGCGGCGTCGACCCCGACAAGCTCATGGCCAAGCTCTATCGCTCGACCACGCTGCAGGATTCGTTCTCGTGCAACTTCAACGTGCTCGTCGACGGCTATCCCCGTGTTATGGGCGTGCGCCAGATTCTGCACGAGTGGGTCAAATGGCGTATTGAGTCCACGCGTCGCCGCATTAACTTTGACCTGGGCAAAAAGTCCGAGCGCCTGCACCTGCTGCACGGCCTCGAGGCAATCTTGCTCGACATCGACAAGGCCATCGCCATCATCCGTGGCACCAAGCTTGAAGCCGAGGTCGTGCCCAACCTTATGAAGGGTTTCGACATCGACGAGACCCAGGCCGAGTTTGTTGCCGAGCTCAAGCTCCGCAACATTAACGAAGAGTACATCCTCAACCGCACCAAGGACATCGCCAAGCTTGAGAGCGAGATTGCCGAGCTTGAGGAGATCCTCTCCAGCGAGGAGAACATCAAGAAGGTCATCAGCGACGAGCTGGCCGCGGTCAACAAGAAGTACGTGATGCCGCGTCGCACAGGCAGGATCGAGCCCCATGAGGTTATCGAGGTAAGCTTGGAGCCCGAGGTCGAGGAGTACCCGGTGACCATCATGCTCTCGCGCGATGGCTACCTTAAGAAGATGACGGACCGCGTGCTCAAGAAGGCGACCACGCTCAAGTACAAGGACGGCGACAAACCCTTTATCGAGTTCCCGTCCTCCAACACCCACGAGCTGCTGGTCTTTACCAACAAGAGCCAGGTATACAAATGCAAGATTGCGGCGTTTGAGGACACCAAGTCGGCCCAGCTGGGCTCGTACCTGCCGACCGATCTTGAGATGGAACCCGACGAGAGCGTCATCTGGGTCATCGACCCCGAGGACTATAAGGCCGACGTGCTGTTTGTCTTTGAGAACGGCCGCGTGGTGCGTGTCGCACTTTCTGGATACGTCACCAAGACCAACCGCAAGCGCCTCAAGAACGCCATCTACGGCGGCAGCAAGCTGCTGTATGCCCAGGTGCTCAAGGAAGACCGCGACATCGCACTGGTCTCGAGCGACTATCGTTTGATGAACTTCAACACGTCGTTGCTCAAGACCAAGACGACTACCAACACGCAGGGCGTCCAGGCCTTTACCGCCAAGAAGGGCCGCTCGGTCACCACCGTCGGCACAACCGAAGAGATCCTTGGCGCCGGCGTCTCGGCCGAGAAGTTCACCGCGCAGAGCCTCCCCTCAGCCGGTGCCCTCATGAAAGAAAACGACATGCCGAGTCTGTTTGATTAGGACGACGGCAGAACCGCCATAGTTTTACAAAGCAGCGGGGTCCGGAGCGCAGCAATATCGCGCCCCGGACCCCGCTCGTTGCGGAGGTCATCCTCGGAAATGTCGACGATACGGGGGGTTCCCGCACCGTCCTAAGCCGTTAGCAAAACTCGCAAAAGTTAGCAAAAGTTGCAAAAATTAGCAAAACTTGCAAAGGAGCTACCATGCAGTGCAGCAAGAGCCCCTTTACCCCGACGTTCCGAAGCGTCCCTCCCTTTCTAGCGGGTCGCGAACACATCCTCCGTGATATCAACCGTGGCTTTATCAACGGTCCGGGAGACCCCAACCTGTCGACCATTTTTACGGGCGCAAGAGGAACGGGTAAGACGGCGCTTCTCTCGCTCCTTTCAAAAACGGCGCTTGAACACGGTTGGATTGCAGCAAATGTCTCCCGCCATGCCAGGCATGCTCGAAGATATTATCGAGCGAACCAAAGAAGCGGCAGATAGCTACCTTTCACAGTCTCACGCGCGCATGAACGGCGTTCAAATTGGTCCAGTGGGCATCGATTGGACATATACTCAAGAGGCCCAGGGCAACTGGCGCACACGCATGAATGGCATCTTTAAGCAACTCGAAAAACATGACATCGGACTTCTCATCACCATCGATGAAGTCACCGTCGATCTCGAAGAAATGCTTCAATTTGCCTCTGTTTACCAGCACTTTGTACGCGAAGGTAAAAAAGTAGCCCTACTCATGGCGGGGCTGCCTTACAAAGTATCGGCACTGCTACGCAACGATTCCGTCTCGTTCCTCAGGCGTTCCCAATATCATCAGTTAGGACGAATCACTGACGTTGAAATTGCAAACGCCTTTCGCAAAACCGTTGAGGCCGGAGGCCGCTCAATCACACCAGAAGCGCTCGAGGATGCCGTGAAGGCCGTCGACGGATTTCCCTATATGATGCAGCTCGTCGGATATCGCACATGGGATGTTTCGGAGAACTCGCCCAAAATCAGCGCACCTGATGTACAGCAGGGTTCTCTGCTTGCCCGTATGGAGCTGCGCGATCGAATTCTCGAAACGACCTATCGGGAGCTTTCCGATAAAGACATTGAATTTTTGCTCGCGATGCTGCCCGATTCTGGCCCCAGCAGGGTCTCGGAGATAGCCAAGCGCATGGGCGTCGCCAGCAACTATGCAAGCCAATACAAACGCCGCCTCTTGGAGGACGGCGTCATTGGAGAGCGCGGGCGTGGTCTCGTTGGCTTTGACATTCCCGCGTTCAGGGAATTCTTGAACGAGAAGGCGTTTTAGCACGCCGGAATTGTCCGCGGAAGCATCAACGCATGGCAATCAGCATTCCTCTTGGTAAGGATAGCAAGCATTTTCCACCAACACCGATTGCCATGCGTTCTTCTTGCCCTTAGGCGAGCTTGCGGGCGAGCTCTCGCACCTCTTCCAACTTGGGCGAGGATGCCATGCTGTCGCGCTCGGTCATACCGCTGATGGTGACAATGCCCAGGTCCTCCCACTTGCAGTACGCGCAGGCTGACTTGTACATGGCGATCGCCGCATCATAGACGCCCTCGCTGTGGCTATCGAGCAAAAGGGCCGTCTTGGTGAACGGGAAGCCCGTAGCACCGAAGGCGTACAGGCGGTCGATGGCGGCCTTCTCCTGCGCAGTGATATCGAACCAGTAGATAGGCGAGGCGAAGACGACCATGTCGGCGCCTTTCAGCGACTCGATCACGTCGGCCATGTCATCCTTCTGCACGCAAGTGCCCTCATGGGTAAAGCAGTACTGGCATCCCAGACAACCAGCGATCTTTTTGCCGGCAACGCGGACGACCTCGACCGTATTGCCGCCCTCGCGCGCGGTCTCGGCAAACGCCTCGACCATGGTGTCGGTATTGGCGCCCCTGCGCGGGCTACCACTCAATACAACGATATTCATAGAAATCTCCCTCCCTCATGCCGCAGGCGCGCGGCACACATTTCGTTGTAACCAAAACAGATGAAGCTATTCAGTCGTCCGCAGACCACATCTCTCGTTCGTGCTCTCTAGACAAGGCGCAAACGGTGCTGCACCCCCCCTGTCGCGCTATATCCCTACGCAGTGTTCAGAACCCCTGCTCACCGAGCAGCACCGCGCGAGGTCCAGCACGAGTACGCCTTCCCGGGTACAGGTCTCATGCCCTATGCGGGAGATGAGGACCTTCGGGAACACGTCCCCGATGGGCAGAAGCGACGCGAGCTCCCCCTCAAGCATCAAGTTGATGCTCATATCGCCTCTCACATACGCTCTCCTTCCCGGTTTCGAAACTCGAATTGATTTAAAGTTTCGAAACCGGGAAGGCAATATACAAAAGGATGTGTCGAGGAACGAATCCCAGCCACGTCATGTCGGCAGCGATGAAGGGCGCATCCGCGCGTGCTACAATGCGGGCATCAGAGATGAAAACACAGTCCCCGTCGGGTAGTCGTGGGCGTGCGGGAGTCCGCATCAGTAACCTGCCTCCTTGGTTGTCCCCTCTCTGCATGGTCATCTACATAAAGGAGGAACCAGCCATGCAGATCAGCGTGTCGTCCACCCTGACCGTATATCACGACGGTCAATTCTGGGTCGGGCTGGCGGAGCACGTCGAGGGCGGAAAGTACGGCGTCGCCCGCATCGTCTTCGGCGCGGAGCCGTCCGATGAGGAGATCCTGCGATTCGTTACAAGCGAATGGGAGAAGCTCTCGTTCTTCGGCGACAAGGCCATTGAAACAAACAAGCCCGCGAAGAACCCCAAGCGGCGCGCCCGTGAGGCGGCGAAAGCCCTTAAGCGGCCCGCGATGAGCACCAAGGCGCAGCAGGCGCTCGCAGCACAGAGAGAAGCGATGAAACAGGAGTCAGCTCATGCAAGAAGCCGACGCCGCGCGGAAGAGGCTGATGTGCGCTTCGAGCAGCGAAAGCTGAAGCGCAAGCAGAAGCATCGTGGGCATTGATTGCCATTTGCAGCAAGGCAAACCATATACAGCAGCGGCGCCAGTTCCACTTGAAGCCGACACCGCGTAGACGCTGATGGTGACGGCTATGCACGGGCACGGGCGCGCCACCGCACTTCACAGCTTGTTTCTCAAGTATTTGGGACGCACACGCGGCGTTCAAAAATGCGGAGCGACTCCGCATGGCTCGAGACTGAGCCGAGGTGCCCTACTTCTCGCCTTCCAGCAGGCCCACGATGCGATCGATGTCGACGGCAAAGCGGGGCCTTCCCTCGCGCTCATAGAGGTCAAGGTACGCCTGGCACTCGGAGACAATGCGTTTGGTGTTGCCATCGATGATGCGCTGGAGCGTCTCGTAGTAGGCCGAGCCCTCGGTCCTGAAGCGGCGCTGGTAGGCCTTGGTTCTGGGGAACATCTTGATGTAGTGGATGCCGTGGCGGCAGCCGGGGCGCGTCGTGGGGCGGGGTGGCAACGCAAAGTACTGGTCTTTGGGCACGTTAGGGGCGATGTTGGAACGCAGCGGCACGGCGAAGTCCCTGCGCTTTCCGTGGAAACGCAGCCTCACCACCACGATGCAGGGGCGGTCGCGCTTAAGCATGAGCTCGCGGTCGCCATCGACGAGGTCGAAAAAGTCCTGGGGGATGGATACGATCTTCACCGGCTACGCCCCCTTCATACGAAGCGGGGCCCGCATCGCTGCAGGCCCCTACAGGTGGGCGATATTCTACGCCTTGCGGCACCCCGTCGCCCACGGAGGTTAAACGTACACGTAAGCCGTACTCTGAAAGCCGCGGCTTCCGGCAAGTAGCTTATACCACGAAAGATCGCTTTCAATGCGCATGGCTCGCAAAATAACACTCGCCGGGCCGTCACCCCTGATCTTCTCGACCGTCTCCTTCGGGTACTTATTGCGTGCCACTGGCACCTCCGTCCTTGTTATCGCGATAAACACACCATGAGTGGTGTACGGGTCGAGAAGGGCTGGCACCAAAAGAGCCCAACGGCCGTTACGGCTTCGTTAGAAACGCGCCCCATCATGGATGGTGAACCCGAAAGGTAAGGCGCGCGGGCACGGCGACTCGGCCCGCGCGCCCGGAAGAGAAAGGATAAGCCCATGGATTACATGCTCGAGACGCGCGGGCTCACCAAGCGCTTCGGCCGCGGCGACCAGGCGCAGGACGCCGTGGCCGACGTGAGCCTTCATATCCGCGAGGGCGAGGTGTACGGGCTGCTCGGCCCCAACGGCGCCGGCAAGTCGACAACGCTCAAGATGATCTGCGGGATGCTGCGGCCGACGGCCGGGGAGATCCTCTTTGCCGGGCACGCCTGGCGCCGCGAGGACCTCTACGCAATCGGCAGCCTCATCGAGGAGGCGCCGCTCTACCCCAACCTCACCGCGCGCGAGAACCTGCGCGTGCGCACCACGCTGCTGGGCCTTCCCGAGAGCCGCATAGATGAGGTGCTCGCCGCCGTGGACCTCGCGGACACTGGGAAGAAGCGCGCCGGGCGCTTCTCGATGGGCATGCGGCAGCGCCTGGGGCTCGCGCTGGCGCTGATCGCCCGGCCACGCCTGCTCGTGCTCGACGAGCCCACCAACGGCCTCGACCCCATCGGCATCGAGGAGCTGCGCGACCAGATCCGCGGCTTCGCGGCGGCGGGCACGACGGTGATCGTCTCGAGCCACATCCTCTCCGAGGTGCAGCAGATGGCGGACACCATCGGCATCATCTGCGGAGGGCGCCTCGCCTACGAGGATGCGCTTCGGCCCGGGCAGGACCTCGAGGAACTCTTCATGAGCTTCTGCCGGGAAGGGCGACGAGCACGCGGGGAGGTGGCGGCATGACGGGCGAGAAAGGCGGCCTGCTCGCGGGCCCGCGCGCCGAGGCCCTGAAGTCGCGCCACGCGGCACCGGTTCGCCTGGCCGTGCTCATGGCGCTGCCGATGCCGCTGCTCGGCGCGATGCCCTACCGGGGCGTGCAGATCTTCAGCGCGTGGAACTACTGGTACGCGCTCTTCCTGCCCGTGACTCTCTCGCTCGTGGTGGCGTGCGTCGCGCGGGCGGACGCGCGCACGCGGATGCGGGGGCTTCTGGGCCTGGGCTTCCCGCTTAGGCGCGCCTGGTGGGCCAAGGCGCTCTGGTGCCTCGCGCTCTGCATGCTCTCGAACCTCGTGGTCTTCGGCATCTACCTCGCGGGATCGGCGTTCTCCTCGCAGGGCCTCACGGTCGCGGGCACGCTCACGATGCTCCTCTGCGCGCTCGTCAACACGGTGACCGCGGCGTGGATGATCCCCGCAGGGCTCTTCCTCACGGCGCGGCTCGGCATGCTCGCGGGCATCTTCTGCCCGCTCGCTGCGCAGCTCATGGGTGGTTTCGCCTGGTCGCTGATGCCGCTGCCGCAGCTCTTTCCGCCGTCGGCGAGCATGGTCATCCCCACGAGCTTCATCCCCGTGCTGCCGAGCGGCGAGCCACTCGCGGCGGACATGGCGCTCGGCGGGGCGCTCGCGGCGGACGGCATGCTCACACTGGCGGGCCTTGCGGTCTGCGCGCTCGCGTTCGCCGCGCTCACGGCGGCGGGCGCGGCCTGGTTCGCGCGCTCCGAGGAGAGGTGATGGCCATGACACGACTCTCCGACCCGACGCCGTGCATGACTCTCCCGCGGGCCCTGCTCTCCGAGGCCCTGCGCCTGGCGCGCTCCCCGCTCACGGCGGCGCACCTCGTCTGTGGCCTGGCAGCCGGTCTTGCCTGCGGCGAGTACTTCTCTGTAACCCGATGGGACCCGGCGCTGGGCGCGGACGCCTACGCCCAGTTCCTCGGCGCCCTCATGCCGCTCATGTCCGCCATCGTCTGCGGGCTCGCCGTGGACGAGGAGCGCTCTGCCGGGCGCCTCGCCAACCTCACGGCGGTCCCCTCGCGCGGGCGCGCCGTCGCGGCGAAGCTGCTCGCCCTTGCGGCGCTCGGCGCAGGCGCGCTGGCCGTGGCGCTCGGCGTGTTCGGGGCCGTGCTCGCCGTCGCCGGGCGCCTGCCGCTCGGGCCCGCGCCGCTTGCGGCCGCCTGGGTGGGCATCGTGCTGGGCAGCCTGCCCCTCTACGCGCTGGAGCTCGGCGTGGCCCTGCGCCTCGGCCGCAACGCCGCCATCGGCGCCGGCGCGGCGGGGATGCTCCTCGCGTTCTTCTCAGTGGGCGGACTTGCGCACGGCCTCATGACCGGCGAGCTCACCGGTGCCCTGGCGACGCCCCTGAGCTGGGTGCCGCTCGCCTGGCCCGCGCGCCTGGGGTCGCTCGGGGTAGAGGCCTTCATCGACGCCGCACGCGCGGCGGGCCCTCTCCTCACGACTGCGCTCGCTGGCCTCGTGCTCACCCTGGCAGCCGCCGCCGTCCTTCTCGCCTGGTTCTGCCGCTTCGAGGACGGGAGGGCAGATGCGTAGGAGGCCGCTCGCCGCCGTGCTCGTCCTCCTCTCCGCAGCGTTCGTCCTGGGCGGGTGGATTGGCTACACTGATGTGGACAGTTCCGGGAGGGGCGCAGGAGACGGGAGGGCCGTATATGAGGGACCCCAGGCACCCGAGGCATTTCACCGACGAGTTCAAGAGGCAGATAGTC
>CABTWP010000010.1 GCA_902488525.1 uncultured Collinsella sp. | reverse complement strand
GCGAGCCGCATTCACGCCAATCTGACGTTCAATTTCGAGGGCGCGACCAGAAGGTCAGCGCCCTCTCATTTCACGTCACCTTGGCGCAAATGCGGCTCGCTCGCTGTCGTATGTCTATCCTGCGACGCCTCGATTCTTGCGGCGGCAGGCACCTAATCCCCTACGATTGGCGGTAATGGTCAAAGAAGTCGGCGAGGTCTTCGAGCGACTCTTTGAGCACTTCCATGCGCGGCAGGTACACGATGCGGAAGTGATCGGGCTCAGCCCAGTTGAAGCCGCCGCCGCGCGTAATCAGAATCTTCTTCTCGTGCAGCAGGTCAAGGGCGAATTGCTCGTCATCGGTGATGTTGAACTTCTTCACATCCATCTTGGGGAAGATGTAGAACGCCGCACGCGGCTTAACCACCGAGATGCCGTCAATCTTGTTGAGCGCCTCATACACAAAGTTGCGCTGCTCGTAGACACGGCCGCCGGGACGGATGTAGTCGTTGACCGACTGATGGCCACCGAGTGCCGTCTGAACGATCGACTGAGCCGGCACGTTGGAGCACAGGCGCATGTTAGAGAGCATGTTGACGCCCATGATGAAGTCGCTCATGCAGCGCTGGTTGCCCGAAAGCACCATCCAGCCAATACGATAGCCCGCGATCATGTGCGACTTGGAAAGGCCGCTAAAGGTGACGCAGGGCAGATCGGGAGCGAGCGAGGCAATCGAGACGTGCTCGTAGCCGTCCATGCACAGGCGGTCGTAGATCTCATCGGCAAAGATCATCAGCTGATGCCTGCGTGCAATCTCGACGATGCCCTCGAGCACCTCGCGCGGATAGACAGAACCCGTGGGGTTGTTGGGGTTGATGATGACGAGGGCTTTGGTCGCACTCGTAATCTTGGACTCCATATCCTCCAGGTCGGGGTACCAATCCGCCTGCTCATCGCACAGATAATGTACGGGATGACCGCCAGCAAGGGTTGCGCACGCCGTCCAGAGCGGATAGTCGGGGCTGGGGATCAGAATCTCGTCGCCATTGTCGAGCAGCGCGTTCATCGAAAGCTGAATGAGCTCGGACACGCCGTTGCCCGTGTAGATATGCTCCATCTGAACGTTGGGCAGGCCTTTGATCTGCGAATACTGCATGATCGCCTTGCGCGCGGAGAACAGGCCACGCGAGTTGGAATAGCCTTCGCAGTCGGGCAGCTGCTGGCGCATGTCCTTGATGACCTCATCGGGCGTGCGGAAACCGAAGGGCGCCGGGTTGCCGATATTGAGCTTGAGGATGCGCTCGCCCTCGTCCTCCATACGGGCGGCCTCGTCGACGACGGGACCGCGCACGTCATACAGGACGTTATCGAGCTTGGTGGATTTAGAAAAAGTACGCATGGTGGTGCTCCTTGCAATTTGAGCTGAGGGATGGGGTTCGGGCTTGGAATCGTTGCGGGGTGATGATGCCTCGCCTTGATCGGCGTCGCCGGCAAGCAGCCAGGTAACATCGACCTCCAAAATACGGGCGAGCAGCTCAGCCACATCGCGCCGCGGGATCGTCTTGCCGCTCACATATTGGCTCATCTGACTCTTGCCGAGTTTTTTGCCGAGCATCTCCGATGCGCGGATTACGTCCGACTGGCGAACGTCGCGATTGGACATAGTCTGTCGCAGGCGATCGCAAAACGTCTCTTGGGCCACAGGAACCTCCTTGCTGGCAAAGTTCAATTTATAGAACACGAATTGAACCAAGGTTCAATTTAGCAAGCAGTATAGCGCCGTACCTCATTCGAAAGTTCAATTTCATAAGAAAATGTACCGGACTCCGAGATTTGCCCAAAGCGGACAATGGCGTGTACGCGTTTAGAGGTATTCAAGGAATCGAGCGGCGGCAAGCGAAACGTCAGCCGTGCGATATATCGCATTGATCTGCCGATGGGGATGTCCCTCGAGTGGTCGCACGGCAACATCGAACTGACAGCGGCGCAAGATGAGCGCGGGAAGAATGCTCACGCCCAGGCCGTCCTCGACCATGGCCATAATCGCATAGTCATCCCAGGTCGACAGCTTGGAGCACACCGTCAGTCCCGCCCGACGGAACAGCGGCGTAATCTCATCATCGGTGCCGCGTTCTAGCAGAATAAACTGCTCGTTGGCTAAATCGGCAAGAGAGACGACCTCCGCCGTGGCAAGCAAAGAATCTGCCGGCACCACGGCCATCAGCTCGTCTTGCGCCAACGGCCGCGACGCCATGCCAGCACCGCGTGGCTCACGCGGGATAAAACCCAGGTCGCAGCGGCCTTCCGCCACCCATTGCTCAATCTCGGAGTAATCACCCATCAGCAGCTCGTAATCGACATCCGGATGATCGGCGCGAAAGCGCGCAATCACCGGCGGCAGCACGTGGGTCGCCACGCTCGAAAACGTACCGATGCAGATTTTGCCGCGCATGAGCCCACGCATCTTATCCACGCGTCGCTGCAGGCGAGTGAATTCCTCACAGAGCGCCTCGACAGCCGGCATGACCTGCCGCCCGTCGGCAGAAAGCACTACGCCCTCGCGACTGCGGTCGAGCACCTTAAAGCCCCAATCGGCCTCAAGATCGGCCACCATACGGCTCACGCCCGACTGCGAATAGCTCAGCCGCTCGGCGGCGCGCGTAAAACTGCCGGCGCGCACGGTCTCGAGCAGCACCTGCATCTTTTGGATATTGGTCTCCACGGCACGTCCCCGCCCTTGCATGAGTTTTTATCATGTTTTCCATGCATTATATTCGCTTTTCTTCTAAAGCCAGTTCACCCATAGTGAACATGTTCGGATATAGAGGGGATGTCAGCGCATGAACAACGGACTGTTTACGTACTTAGCAGCATTGCTATTGTTTGGCTCCAACGGCATCATCGCCGCCGCCATCGCACTGCCGAGCTCCGATATCGTGCTACTGCGCACGTTTTTGGGCGCCCTCTCGCTTGTCACTATCCTTGTCATCACCCAACGCCATAAACTGCAGGCGCCATCTCGTCCCCGCGAAGCCGCAGCACTCCTTCTCTCGGGAGCCGCGCTGGGCGCCAGCTGGATTTTTCTGTTCCGCGCCTACCAGACGATCGGCGTCGGCGTATCCTCGCTGCTGTACTACTGTGGCCCCATCATCGTTATGGCGCTCTCCCCGCTCATCTTTGGCGAAAAGCTGACCGGCGGCAAAATCGCCGGCTTTGTCGCCGTTGCTTGTGGTGCTTTTCTCATTGCAGCGCAAGGTCTAGGCGGCAATATGCCCATTGCGGGTATCGTCTGCGGTATCGCCTCGGCATTTTGCTATGCGCTGATGGTCATCGCTAGCAAGGGTGCGCCACACATCGAAGGCCTCGAGAACTCCACGCTCCAGGTGAGCGCCGCCTTTGTGACCGCGCTGGTCCTCACGCTCATCACGCAGGGCGCTCCCTCATTCCTGTCCGCCGGCGTCGCCGCCAGTATTGATTGGCGCGCCGTCGTCATGCTCGGCGTCATCAACACCGGCATCGGTTGCCTGCTCTACTTTAGCGCCGTCGCCAAGCTGCCCGTCCAGACCGTCGCGGTCGTCGGCTACCTCGAGCCGCTTTCGGCCGTCGTGTTCTCGGCCGTCCTTTTGGGCGAAGCCATAACACCGGTCCGCCTGATGGGTGCCGCGCTTATCATCGGCGGCGCGATTTTTTGCGAACTCGCCGGCAAACGCGCAAACGCCAAGGCTGGCATCGCCCAGACAGTACGTGCTTAAAAGCCCCTGCTTTGAAATGCTACCTGCGTAGATAAATAATCCCCAGCTGAGGATTATTGTCTAAAATAACCCGATGTGCCAAACTGCTCTTGTATGTATAAAGACGGCATAAAGTTTTTTGTCCTAGACAGATAACCGGATGTCTAAGGGAGTCCTCGTGGCACACAATAAACTGGAGGCAAACCTCCAAGACCAGCGCGGGCAAGGCGGGCACGGAGCCATCCCCCTCTCCGCTGGCATGCTGCTCGTAACGCTCGGCGTCGTCTATGGCGACATCGGCACGAGCCCCATGTACACCATGAAATCAATCGTCGCCAACAACGGCGGCATCGGTACCGTCAGCGAGGACATGATCCTGGGCGCGCTTTCGCTCGTCATCTGGACCATGACGCTCGTGACCACGGTCAAGTACGTGGTTATCGCCATGAAGGCCGATAACCACAACGAGGGCGGCATCTTCGCCCTGTTTAGCTTGGTGCGCAAAGTGGCGCCGTGGCTGATCCTTCCCGCCATGATCGGCGGCGCGGCGCTGCTCGCCGACGGCATCCTCACCCCCGCCGTCACGGTTACCACGGCCATCGAGGGCTTGCGCACTATCGAGTGGGGCCACGCGCTTTTGGGTGACGGCCAGACCAACGTAATCATCATCACCATCATCATTATCTGCGGCCTGTTTGCCATGCAGCGCGCCGGTACCTCGTCGATCGGCAAGCTGTTCGGCCCGCTCATGACGCTGTGGTTCCTGTTCCTGGCAGGCGCCGGCCTGTTCAACATGCTCGGCAACCTGTCCATCTTGCGTGCGCTCAACCCCATCCGCGGCATCATGTTCCTGTTCTCGCCCATCAACCACTCGGGCATTATGGTGCTCGGCTTTGTCTTTCTGTCGACGACCGGCGCCGAGGCCCTCTACTCGGACATGGGCCACGTTGGCAAGGCAAACATCTATGCATCCTGGCCGTTTGTTAAGGCGGCCCTTATCCTCAACTACCTGGGTCAGGGCGCTTGGCTGCTCGCCAATAACTCCAACCCCCAGATGCTCGCGATGGATATCGTCAACCCGTTCTACATGATGCTTCCCGAGCCCCTGCGCCCCTTTGCCATCGTGCTTTCGGCCGTAGCGGCCATCATCGCCTCGCAGGCGCTCATCACCGGCTCGTTCTCGCTGGTATCCGAGGCAACCCGTCTCAATCTCATGCCGCACCTGCGCATCCACTACCCCAGCGACACCAAGGGCCAGCTCTATATTCCGCTCGTCAACAACATCATGTGGGTCGGCTGCATCTTCATCGTGCTGCTGTTCCAGAACTCCGAGCGCATGGAGAGCGCCTACGGCCTCGCCATCACCGTGACCATGCTCATGACCACGACGCTTTTGACGAGCTATATCGCCGGCATCCTCAAGCACAAGCTGGGCGCCTGCATCTTTGCCCTGCTCTTTGGTGCCATTGAGCTGTGCTTCTTCGCTTCGTGCCTCACCATGTTCTTTGACGGCGGCTACGTCATGATCTTCCTGGCCGCACTGCTGTTCGGCCTTATGTATGTATGGCGTCGCGGCACCGCCATCGAGCGCACGCAGACGATCCTGCTGCCCGTCTCCAAGTACATCGACCAGCTCAATCGCCTGCGCAATGACGAGACCTATCCCGTGCTCGCTGACAATCTGGTATTTCTCACCAACAGCCCCGATCCGCTCACACTCGACCGCGACGTGCTCTATTCCATCCTGGATAAACATCCCAAGCGCGCCAAGGCGTATTGGTTCATTAACGTGCATGTCACCGACGAGCCCTATACGCACGAGTATTCCGTCGAGACCTTTGGCACGGACTTTTTGTTCCGCGTGCGCTTGGACCTGGGTTTTAAGGTCAATCAGCGCATCAACGCCTACCTGCGCCAGATCGTTGGCGACCTGATGGCATCGGGTGAACTGCCGCCGCAACACCACACCTACTCCATCTACGAGACCCGCGGCAACGTGGGCGACTTCCGCTTTTGCATGCTGCGCAAGATGCTTGCCCCCGAAACGGACATCGACCGCAACGACCATCGCGTCATGGCCATCAAGTACGCCGTCCGCCGCGCCTGCGGAAGCCCGGCACGTTGGTACGGTCTCGAGAACTCGGCCATCATCATTGAGTACGTACCGCTCTTTGCCCGCATGCGTCCGGCAGTCAAGCTCGTACGCACCCAGGTGCCGCTCGAGATCCTGATCGAAGAGGCCGAGGAAATGGAAGTCGACATCTTCTCGGACGACCTGGTCAACGGCAACGCAGCCGGTAAGGACATGAACGTCGATCCCACCGAGTTGCTCGAGAGCGTCGCCGATACGCCCGAACAGCAACAGCTCGACGGTCTCGAGATCGAACAGCTCAACGACGCCAACTTCTAGCGACGTCACAAATCAACGACAGCGGCCCTGCACCTCACGGAAGATGCAGGGCCGCTTTGCATTGCAGTAAAGCTAGCGACTACGAACGACGCGGCTCGGGAACCACGAGCCTATCGGGGCTCGCGCCCTCGGCATCCATCAGGCTCACGTAGCGAATCGACGGATCCCCATACATCGCGTAGTAATAATTGCCCGTGCGCGCGCTAAAGCATCCGGTGTAGATAGTCTTCTCGAACTTGCCATCGCCCATCCTGGACGCCCCCTCGATCATCACCACGCCCTCGAGCGAGCGGAACATGCGGACGACGTTTTCGGTCTCGCTCTCCTTTTGCGGGTAATTGGCATTGAGGTACGCCGCCTTTACAAAACGGCTCGGCGAATAGCAGTCACCCGGAATGCCGCGCATGCCGGCACCCGCGCCATAGGGCTTGAGCTCGGCGCCACGCCATGTCGCCGTCTGCGGAAAATCGCTTGTGGCGGTGATATAGGTGCGGAGGTTTTCCATGTGCCACGGGAAGGTCGGCTGATTGGCAAGGGTGTCGACCGGATCGTCGTATACATGCAGGCCGTCAGCCATCATCTCGACCACGATGCTGCGCTGGCTGTCGCCGATAATCCAATGGAGCAGCGACACGCCCAGCCCCTCTCCTGCAGATTTGGCAACAATCACCGTGTCGCGCAGCGCGGCCTCGACCTCATCGACCGTCGAGAACGTCGCTGCCACCCACAGGGGAAACTCATAGGCCGCGATATTGGTCTTTCCATCAACCGGCCCTTCGGCATACTCGGCATAACCCGGGAAATTGAGGCCCGCCACGGCGAGGCCCGCATCGTTGCCGCAATCGAAGAACATAGGGTAGTTCTTGTAATCGATGCACATACCGATCACCGCGTGTGCCGCTGTCGCGTCGTCGATAAACGAATACGGAATGTGAAACCCGCGCGGCATCACGCGAACCTGTTGGCCGTAGTCAAAGCTCCAGTCGAGGTTGCGGCCCAGATACATGTGACCAGAATTATCGGTAAATCGAATACTCGTACACATAGCGCCTCCTAGCTTTACGTTCCTGCTAAGTTCATTGTCTCCAAACAAAAAGGCGCTAAACACAAAAGCCCGGACATGACAACAACGTCATACCCGGGCTATTCAAGCAGGATAAACTCAACCAAGTTAACCCCGCAGGTCGTCTAAGGGGTCAAAGTGCCGCAGATTGCCACGAAAGAGGAGCGAAGCGTACTTAAGGTACGCGAGCGACGATTGAGCGGCAAGGTGCGGTGCTTTGATCCCCTTAGACCAACTTGCCGAGACAGTGGTCGATCATATGCTGGATCATCTGTGCCTCAAAGCCCGCGTAGTCGCGACGGCACTCCTTCATCTTGCCGTCGACGATCTGGTCAAAGGCAACCTTGCACTTGATGTAGCGCGTGGACTTGGTGATCTCCTCGTGCGTCAGGCAGCTCTCCTCCATCTTGCTGGCACCCAGGCCAAACACCAGGCGGGGGTTGTAGAGCACATGGGGCTCGCCGGCATCGTCCAGGTAGACGCAGACCTTCTTGGTGACGCCGATCTGGTTGGCGGCAAGGCAGCCGGCATCGTCGAGCGACTTGATGGTATCGATCAGGTCCTGTGCCACCGACTCGTCCTCGACGGTCGCGACCTCGCAACGCTGGGACAGAATAGCCTCGTCGTGGCAGAGCTCTTTAATCATACGTTCCTCCATAGGGGTCGTTGTAACTGCTTAAGTATACGGTACCCACACATTTTCATGCGAAAAATACCGTCCGTCTGCTACAAAGCGCCGAACATCAACATGCGAGGAACATCAGCCTTTCAAAGGCGATATAGTAGTTGAGTTCGTGTCAATCGGCCTAAACTCGGGGCCGAACAAGGAAAGGGTATGCATGGACGAACTTTTTCACGTCAGTGAGCGCAAGTCCACAATCGGGACCGAACTTCGCGCTGGACTGACAACATTCCTGGCGATGGCCTACATCATCGCCGTCAACCCTGCGGTGCTCTCGGGCGCCGGCATCGATGCGGGAGCGCTCGCCTGCGCCACCTGCCTGGGCGCCGGCATCATGACCATCTGCATGGGCATCTTCGCCAACCGCCCGCTCGCCTGCGCATCGGGCTTAGGCGTCAACGCGATGATCGCTGGAATCACCACCACCACCGTCTGCGGCGGTGACTGGCACGTGGCCATGAGCGTCATCTTCCTTGAGGGCGTCGTCATCTTGCTGCTCGTGCTTTGTGGCCTGCGCGAGGCCATCATGGACGCCATCCCGGTTGTCCTGCGTCACGCCATCTCGGTGGGTCTGGGCCTGTTCATCGCCATGATTGGCCTGTGCGATGCCGGCATTATCACCGCTGGCGCCGGTACACTCGTCGGTCTGGGCGACATCACCTCCCCCACCTTCATCGTCGGCATCATCTCCATCCTGGTGACAGTCGCCCTCGCCTGCCGCAACGTCCCCGGCTCGCTGCTCATCGGCATCGTCGTCGCCGTCATCGCCGGTATCCCCCTAGGTGTGACCCAGGCTCCGACCGGTATCATCGCCCCGCTCGATTTCTCGAGCATCGGTGGCCCCATCGCCGACGCCGGCGGCGTGCCTGCCATCGTCAAGGTCCTTACCGACCCCGCGCTCCTCGTCATCTCGTTCTCGCTGCTCATGAGTGACTTCTTCGACACCATGGGCACCGCGATGGCCGTGGCCAAGCAGGGCGAGTTCCTCACCGACGACGGCAACGTCGAGAATATCAAGGAGATTCTGATCGTCGACTCCGCCGCCGCTGCTGTGGGCGGTTTCATGGGCGTCTCCTCCATCACCACCTTCGTCGAGTCCACTTCCGGCGCCGCCGACGGTGGCCGCACGGGCCTCACCTCCGTCACCACCGGCGTGCTGTTCATTCTCGCCGCGTTCTTCTCCCCCATCGTCACCATCGTTTCCAGCGCCGCCACCTGCGGTGCTCTGGTCTACGTCGGCTACCTCATGATGAGCGAGGCCTCCGAGATTGACTGGTCCGACGTGTCGCAGGGTTTCCCGGCGTTCATGATTGTCGCCGGCGTGCCCTTCACCTACTCCATCTCTGCCGGCATCGGTCTGGGCTTTATCGCCTACGTAGTCGTCGCGCTCTTTAAGGGCGAGGCTTCCAAGATCAAGCCGCTCATGTGGATCGCAGCCCTCGCCTTCCTCGTCTACTTCTTTGTAGCGTAGCGGCAAAGCTGCCAAAGCAGAACACCAAAGCGCGGAGTCGCATCGAGCGGCTCCGCGCTTTTCTTTTAAGTCCAGGCAACGCACGGACGCGCGATATATTGCTTCCCGAGTTTTGGACATTTTGCCCTCCAAACGGCACTACCGCCGGCTACATCCTGCAGATATGCTGGGCGTAATCGCATAGGCCCTATGAGGATGGGAGTAACCATGGCCGCCTTGTTCACGACCCCCAAGCGCAATGACAAAACCTCTGGAGCCCATTTTGTCGAGCCCGACGTGCGCCGTCGCACGCTGCTCGCACACGGCAGCTGGCGCCGCGTGACGCGCCGCATCGTCTGCGGCCTGACCTGCGCGCTCACGGTGAGCTCGCTGCTCATGCCGAGTGTCTCGCTCGCGGCCGAGCGGGTCAACGTCGGCGACACCTGGTATGAAGCTGGCGCCGCGGTAGGCGACGAGGCGGGCACCTGGGCCTGGGACGGCGCCGACGACATGAAGCTCAACGGCTATAACGGCGGTGCGATCCAGGCTGCAGGCAAGCTCAACATTGCGTACGAGGGCAAGAACACCGTGAAAACCGAGCCCGATTACACCGGAGCCGCCATCAAGGCGCAGGATGGCACTAACCAGAAAGCAGAGCTGAACATAACGAGCTCGAAGAGCTCGGATGAGCTCAATGTGACAGCCGAGGCCGATGCGATTAAATCCACAGGCGACCTCTCCATTTCTGGCCCAGGCGCTGTGAACACCACGAGCACTACTTCCGACGGAATTGAGGCAAAGGGCGACCTCTCTATCACGGGCTCGGGCACCGTGAATGCAACGGGCGGTACCGAAGGTATCCAATCCAAGGGCAAGACCACCATCGATTCCTCTGGCACAGTGATCGCTAAAGGAGGCGAAGGTTACGGCGTCGCCGCGGGCAGTGACCTGATCATCAAAGGCGGTGGCAAGGTAGAAGCAAGCTCGATAGAAGAAGCGGCGATTTGGGCTGACGGCAACATCGACATCTTGGGCGGCAGCCAGGTTAAGGCAAACTCCGAGGAGGATCTTGCCGTCGACACTGAGGGTAGTCTCGCGGTCACGAACGCCTCCCTTGACGCAAGCGGTGTTGAATATGGCGTCTATGCCCACAAGGGCGTTACGCTCGATCACGCGACCGTGACGGTCCGTACAAGCGCGAGCGGCGGCCAGGCCATCGCCCTCATCACTGACGGGGACGACATCGTCATCAAGAATGGTTCCATCGTGGACGCGTTCGCGGAAGGCAAATTCTCGGTTGCAATCTCTACCAGAAACCACCAGCCAAACGTCGCTGGCGGACACATCTACATCAGCGACTCCGTTGTTAAGGCTATAGCCCGCTATGTCGAGTCCGGTAGCGACGGCCCCGATCACTACAGCAACGACCAAAGCGGCGGGGTCATTCCCGAGCATAGGGGCGTGAACATCGGTATCTTTGCCCGGACCGAGGAGGGCATCACGCCCGCGACCATCTCGATTGTCCGCAGTAAGGTCACAGCTGAGGGAGACACGGCGGCAATCTTCGCCCTTGCCACGAGCGCGGACGGCGAGACCATCGGCACCATCGAGATCGAAGGCGCTCTCATCCAGACGCCCGCAGGCGGCAAAATCATTGGCTATCGCAACAAGGAAGAACTCGACGACGGCATCTTCTACGAGGTGGGTCAAACCATCGGCACTGGCGACGCTGTGATCAACTCCCCCTATAACGAAGCTGTCGCCAAGAGCACGGTCATCGCGCCTCCCGAGGAGATCAAACCCGAGGAGAAGCCCGGCGAGACCAAGCCCGAGGGTTCCAAGTCCGAGGGCACGAAGACGACCAAGACCGTTGCAGTTGCAGCCACGGGAGCCAAGACCACCGGCAAGCTCGCGGCAACCGGCGACGCCTCGAGCGCAGCCATCGTGGCAGCCGCCCTTGCAGGAACAGCCGCCATCGCCGCGGGCGCCGTGGTGAGCCGCAAGCGCTCGTAAACACTTTTTCGCACGGGACGGGTGGATCGCGGCCCTTGCCTTCCTCGTCTACTTCTTCGTAGCGTAAGGGCAAGGCTGCAAAAGCTGAACAATAAAGTGCGGAGTCGCCATGCGGCCCCGCGCTTTTCTTTTAGCGCCGGTCCCTGCGCCGGCGTGCGGCCTATTTCTCCCCCATTTTGGCCATTTTGCCCTCCAAACGGCACTACCGCCGGCAACATCCAGCAGATACGCTGAATCTAGTCGTATAGGCCCTATGAGAACGGGAGCAACCATGGCAGCCTTGTTCACGACCCCCAAACGCAATGACACTACCGCCGGAACCCATGTTGCCGAACCCGACGTTCGCCGTCGCATAGGACTCGCGCACGGCAGCTGGCGCCGCGTGACGCGCCGCATCGTCGCGGGCGCCGTGTGCGCGCTCACGGTGAGCTCGCTGCTCATGCCGAGCGTCTCGCTCGCAGCGGAATGGGTCAAGGTCGGCGGCAACAAGTACAACACCGCGGCGAGCGACGAGGCCGGTACCTGGTCGTGGGACGGCGCCGACGACTTGAAGCTCAACAACTATAACGGCGGCGAGATCCAGGCCGCAGGCAAGCTCAACGTGAATTACTCGGGAACCAACATCGTCACTGCCGAATGGATCGAAAGCATCAACGTTTCTCATGGCACTAACGAGAATGCCGAGCTCAATATCCAAGGCAACGAGGGCGGCACGCTCAGCGTGACATCTACTGAGGACGCTATCCTCTCCACGGGTAATATCAACATCGACGGAGCCGGATCCGTCAACGCCACGAGCACTGGGTTTGATGCCATCAATGCCGGAGGTGATCTCGCTATCAAAGGTTCGGGCAACGTCAACGCCACGGGTGCATCGGATGGCATCAGGGCAAACGGCAATATCACGATTGACGACAGCGGAGCCGTCACCGCCAGGGCTACCAAGGACAAGGGTATTGGAGCCGACAAGAACCTCACCATCAAGGGTGACGGGACGGTCGAGGCAAGCTCAGCCGATGGTGAGGCCCTTTGGAGCGGCGGCAATATCAACATCTCGGACGGCAGCCAGGTCAAGGCAAACGCCGAGGGATATCTTGCCGTCGACACTGAGGGCAGTCTCGCGGTCACGAACGCCTCTCTTGACGCAAGCGGTGTTGAATATGGCGTCTATGCCCACAAGGGCGTTACGCTCGATCACGCGACCGTGACGGTCCGTACCAGCGCGAACGGCGGCCAGGCCATCGCCCTCATCACTGGCGGGGGCGACATCGACATCAAGAACGGCTCCACCGTGGACGCGTTTGCGGAAGGCGAGGTTTCGGCTGCATTCTCCACCAGAAACGATCGACCCAACGAGAAGGGCGGCCACATCTACATCAGCGACTCCGTTGTCAAGGCCATAGCCCGCTATGTCGAGAACGGCGACGGCCCCATCCCCTACAGCGAAAACCAAGATGGCGAGACGAGGCGCGAACCCCAAGGCGAGAACATCGGCATCATCGCCCAGACCAGCGAGGGCGTCACACCCGCAGTCATCTCGATCATCCGCAGCAAGGTAACGGCCGAAGGAGATACAGCGGCAATCTTTGCCCGTGCCATGAGCGCTGACGGCAAGACAATCGGCACCATCAAGATTGAGAACGCCGCCATCCAGACGCCCGAAGGCGGCAAGGTCATTGACTATCGCAAGCTCCGTGACGGCATCTACGAGGCAGGCCAAGCCATCGGCACGGGCGACGCCACGGTCGACTCCCTCTATATCAAAGCAGTCGCCAAAAGTACGACCATCGCACCTCCCGAGGTAGCCAAGCCGGAAGACCCCAAGCCCGACGAGACCAAGCCCGCAGAAAGCAAGCCCGCGGAGTCCAAGCAGAACCCCAAGCCTGAGGGCTCAAAGCCGACCAAGGCCGTTGCGGCTTCAACCACGAAAGCCAAGACTACCGGCGTGCTCGCGGCAACCGGCGACACCTCGGGTGCGGCCATCGTGGCAACCGTCCTTGCGGGAACAGCCGCTATCGCCGCAGGCACCATGGCGAGCCGTAAGCGTTCTTAGACGCCTCTGCGCACATGGCAGCTCCCGCGAAGGCCCCGAGCCCCAGCACCGTTTAACAACGCCACCGCCGAGCTCCCCTCCGGCGGTGGCGTTTTCCATATGAGTCCGCAGGGGATGCACGAGATTGTCTTTGGTCTAGCCCAACCGGCATACGCTGGCGTGCGACAATTGGGGCTGCCGATATCACAACACTGAGAGAAGCCCGTCATGGAAGCGCATCAAAAGCAGATAACCGTTTATTCGAATCATACGGAAAGCGCGCCTGTCATCTACCTTCCTGTGGTCGTGGGCGACGGCAGCGAGGTTTATAAGTGTTGCCGAGAGCTCGACTGTCCGCCATTCACCCTTGTCGCCATTGGCGGGCTCGATTGGAATCGCGAGTTGAGCCCCTGGGCATGCGACGGGACCGTACGCGATGCCGAACCTTTCAGCGGCCAAGCTGCCGGTTTTCTTGATGAGCTGCTGGATCAGATAATCCCCCAGGTCGAGTCGTCGCTTCCTAAGCCGCCCACCTGGCGCGGCATTGCCGGCTACTCGCTGGCAGGCCTCTTTTCGCTTTGGGCTCTCTGGCAAACCGACGCCTTTGACCGTGCCGCGAGCGCATCGGGGTCGCTATGGTTTCCCGACTTTGTCGACCGTGCCAGCACGGCCCCTTTTGCCGGCAGCCCGCAAGCCGTCTACCTGTCTCTCGGCAAAAAGGAGACCAAGACACCCAACCGCATGATGAGGCATGTACTCGACGACACGCGCGCGATGGAAGCGCTGCTCGTCGAGCGCGGCATTCCAACAACGCTGGAGCTCAACCCCGGCAATCACTTTGCCCAAACCGACTTACGCATGGCCCGCGGCATACGCTGGATCCTTGCGCATTAAAAATGGTGCCCACACGCATATGTAGGCCGAGCAGGAACATGCGCGGGCGGCCGAGCGACGATGCGTCGTAGATGGCATCGCTGACGGCGGGCGTCGAAGACTGGGACATGGATGTCCTTTCGAATGGAAGGGCGATCAGGCATATCGGATAACCTGCCCGAACGATACGATCCGAACCATTGTACGCGATACACTATGCCTCGCACGCGCCGCCACCTGCAAACACTAGCGCTATTTCCAAACGCGCTCGGCAATACGCTTGACCAGCGCGATCTTTGCCCATTGCTCGTCCTCGGTCAGCTTGTTGCCAATCTCGCAGCTGGCAAAGCCGCACTGGGGCGACAGGTACAGGTTCTCGAGCGGCACGCACTTTGCGGCTTCGCGGATGCGCTCGACGATAACATCCTCGTTCTCGAGCTCTGCCGCCTTAGTGGTTACCAAGCCCAGCACAACCTTCTTGCCCGGGGCAACGTACTTGAGCGGCTCAAAACCGCCGGCGCGCGGCGTATCGAACTCCAGGTAAAATGCGTCGACATCCTCGTTTGCGAACAGGTACGGCGCAATGGGGTCGTAGCCGCCCTCGAAGGCATAGGTAGAGTGATAGTTACCACGGCACACGTGCGTGTTAATGACCAGGTCGTCGGGCTTGCCCTCGATGGCGGCGTTGTTGAGCGCCACGCCCAGCTCGCTTACCTTTTGCAGGTCGACCGGGCTCATGCCGGTTTTGGCGACAAAATCGGTATCGCAGTAGATGCCCCAGGTGCAGTCGTCAAACTGGATGTTGCGGCAGCCTGCTGCGTACAGGTCGGCAATCACCGTGCGATAAGCGGCAGCGATGGCGTCGGCAAGTTCCTCATCGGTCTTATAGACAGCGCGCAAGCTCTCCTGCTGGCCGTCGCAGCGATCGAGCGTGACCTCAGAGAACGTCTGGATCGGCGCCGGGATGGTCTGGCGCGCGACCTGGCCCTCCCCCTCGAGCGCCTTGACAAACTTAAAGTGCTCGACAAACGGATGGTTCTCGCCGCTAATGGAGCCGGTCACCACGGCGGTATCGGCCGTCGTCTCCTCATCATGGAACATATAACCCGTACGCGAGGTACGGCGCTCAATGCCATTGAGGCCCCACATAAAGTCGAGGTGCCAGTAACTACGGCGGAACTCGCCATCGGTGATGACCTGCAGGCCGGCGGCCTTCTGCTTGGCCACCAAATCGCGAATGGCATCGTCCTCGACGGCCTTAAGGCCGGCGGCGTCGAGTGTGCCCGCGGCATAGGCGGCACGTGCATCCTTAACAGCCTGTGGACGAAGAAAGCTGCCGACGATATCGGCGCGAAACGGTGCGTTCAGCGTGGTTAAAGCACTCATAGATATCTCCTTTTGCATTGGTTGCTTTGCTGGGACAGAGTATGAGCGCTCATGTGGTCATCGTAAAATATATGTTTATAACAGTTTGATATAGATGATTCCTATATCAGTTTGGACTGCCGTAAAGAGATTTGACCCGTGCAGAACGCAGCAGTCTAGATATGCTGACGAATCGCGTCGATATAGGCCTGCCCATAGCGCGTAAGTGTCGTGTTCTTGCGCGTGATGATGCCAATCTCCATGTACTCGTCCACGTCGAGCGGAATCGAGATAATGCCGGGGCCGTTGAGCTCGTGGCTGATCACGCCCGAGCATACCGTGTAGCCGTTGAGGCCCATGGCCAAATTGAACAACGTCGCACGGTCGCGCACGCGGATATTTTTGCGACGCTCGAACGTCGAAGTCAGCTCCTCGGAATAGTAGAACGAGTTATAACTGCCCTGCTCATAGGACAAGAACGGGTAGTCTTCCAAGTCCTCGAGCGTCACGCTGGCGCAGTCCGCCAGTGGATGGTCGGCGCATACAAAGACATGCGGCGCGGCGCAGAAGAGTCCCTCGAATACGAGCTCGTTGGCGGCGAGCATGCGCTCGATAACCTCGCGGTTATGCTCGGATAAGTACAGGATGCCCAGTTCGCTTTTCATATGCGCGACGTCCTCGATAATCTCGTGAGTCTGTTCCTCGCGCAGGGTGAAGTCGTAACGCGCGGCATCGAACTCGCGGATCACGTCAACAAACGCGTTAACGGCAAAGGAATAATGCTGGCAGCTCACACTAAAGTGCGGCACCTGCTCGGATGCGCCCTTGTATTTGCCCTCGAGCAGGTCGGCCTGGTCGAGTACCTGGCGCGCGTAGCCCAAGAAGGTCTCGCCTTCCTCGGACACAATGACGCCCTTGTTGGTGCGCTCAAAGATGTGCACGCCCATCTCGTTTTCGAGATCGCGGATCGACGCGGTAATCGAAGGCTGCGACACAAAGAGCCGACGCGAGGCCTCGGTGATGCTGCCGCATTCGGCAACTTTGACGACATACCTGAGCTGTTGGAACTTCATAGCTTTCTCCCTAGACGTTCGTGACGTCGAAACCCGTCGTATCCATCTGACGCATAAACGGCGGCATCTCCCCCGTCGCGGCACAGGCGGCAATCTGATGCAGAGCCCCGGCAACCGCATCGTCTACCGCAGCGCCGATATGCCAGCGTGCGGCAGCCGTGACGGCCTCGTTGGCATTGGCGACTGCAACGGAGTTGGGAACGGCATCGATCATGGGCAGATCGTTATCGGAATCGCCAAATACGGCCACCTCATCGGGCGTCAGGTCCAAAGCGCGCGCCAACTCCAGCGCAGCGCAACCCTTGTCCCAACCTGCTGGAAGGATGTCAAACAGGCGCACTCGGTTGTTGGGAAACACAAGCGAGAGTTCCGGCACCTCAACGGCAACGCGCTCGCGTAGCTCCGCGAGCTCCTCACGCGAACGGGCACTCCAGATATTCGCCTTGAACACCGGCGCGTCATCGACGACAGGACGGCACGGGGCCTCTTCGCCTTTGAGCCATGCGTTGCCGCCCGACTCCATGGCGCGACGAACGCGCTCGGGATCACTCGTCACGCAATAGGCATCGTTGCCCCAAAAGTCATCGCCCAGGCTATAGACTTTTAAAAATGTATCGTCGGTCTCTTGCTCCAGATAGTCGGCCAAACGCATCAGAGCATCGTTGTCGATTGCGTGCGAGGCGACCACTTCGCCGCCGACAAACATCACCTGGCCGTTACAGAACGCGCCAGTCGAAAAACACTCGGAACGATTTTTGAACATCCAGCCCATCGCGGACGGCTGACGACCCGAAACCGGACCAAAGTGCAGACCCGCCGCTTGCATGGCATGAATACCCTCGATGGCGTAGTCGCTGGCGCCGTCATGCCCGGCTGGAATCAGCGTATCGTCCATATCGGTCAGCACAAGTTTGATCATAGAGTCCCCCAGTCATTTTCACCGCAACCATTGTAACGGTGCGCTAGTATAGGGAACAACAGATTCGATGCGGGAGTGCCGGCGGTGCAAACCACAAGGCTGAGAGGGCAATGGGCCCAATCCTTTGAACCTGTCAGTTAATGCTGGCGTAGGGAGCATGCCGCCTTTACAGGGGCGCTGTCTATGCACAGCGCCCCTTTTCTATGCCAAGGAGGCATGTGCAGTGATTGATTCGGAACAGCTTAAGCAACATGTGATCAAGGCCGTGAATGAGATTCGCGCTACCAATCCGATGGCCGGTTCCATCACCAACACGGTGACGATCGACTTTGTCGCCAACGCACAGCTCGCCGTGGGCGGATCGGCCGCCATGGTCTATCTGCCCGACGAGGGCGAGGCGCTCGTTGCCGGCGGCGGCGCCATCTATCTCAATATGGGCACGCTCTTCCCCATCTACGAGCAGACGATTCCCCGCGCGGCCAAGGCGGCACACGACGCCGGCAAGCCCTGGGTGCTCGATCCGGTTGGCCTGGGTATCGGTAGCCTGCGCACCCAGCTGGTAAACGAGCTCAAGCAGTACAAGCCCGCCATCGTGCGCGGCAACGCCTCCGAGATTATCGCGCTCGCCGGCCTGTGGGGTCTTGAGGGCGAGGCGGCCGATCTGAGCCGCGTGCGCGGTGTCGATACCACCGACACGGTCGACGCCGCCCGCGATGCCGCCGTGGCGCTCGCCCGCTACACCGGCGGCGCCGTAGTGGTCTCGGGCGAAGTCGACCTGATTACCGACGGCACAACCGTGGCCAAGTCCCACGGCGGCAGCCCGCTCATGTCCAAGATCACCGGTTGCGGCTGCTCGCAGGGCGGCGTGCTGGCCGTGTATGCCTGCGCCGCCGATCCGTTTACGGCAGCCGTCTGCGGCACCGCCGTCTACAACGTTGCCGGCACGCGTGCCGCCGCTGTCGCCGATGCCCCGGCAAGCTTTAAGGTTGCCTTTATCGATGAGCTCTACCGCGCGACCGCCCAAGACATCGCTGATAACAAACTCGAGCTCGAGGAGGCATAAGCCATGTCCGAGCCCGCAACCAATGCCGGCATGAACACGCTCGTCGCTTTGGCCATCGCCCCATGCGGCACCGGCGATGAGCTATCCGCCGAGGTCGCCGAGGTCGTGCGCGTCATTCGCGAGAGCGGCCTTCCCAACCGCACTACCTCGATGTTCACCGAGATCGAGGGCGACTGGGACGAGGTCATGCAGGTCGTGCGCGACGCAACCTTTGTGTTGGCGAGCAAGGGCATCCGCACCGAAGTCGTGCTCAAAGCCGATATCCGGCCCGGATTTACCGACACCATGACCGGCAAGCTCGAGCGCATGGAAGCACAGATCAAGAAGCAGGAGGAAGCACGATGAGCATCCGCGACAACCTTGATATCTCGGCCTATCTGGTACTCGGCCCCGAAAACACGCTCGGACGCCCCGTGGGCGATGTGGTGGCCCAGGCGCTCGACGCCGGCTTTACCTGCATCCAGGTGCGCTCCAAGGTGGCAAGCGCCCGCGAGATCATTGCGCTGACCGGCGACGCCGCGCAGGCAATCGCTCAGGCCGGCAAGACCGGTCAGGTCGCCTTGCTGATCGACGACCGTCTGGACTGTGTGCTTGCCGCACGCGAGCAGGGTATTGCAGTCGACGGCGTGCACGTGGGCCAAAGCGATATTCCCGTCGAGGTCTGTCGCAAGTTGCTGGGCCCCGACGCCATCGTGGGCCTTTCGGCCCGTTGCGAGGAGATGCTCGAGTACGTCAAGACCGCCGACATAAGCCTAGTCGACTACCTGGGCATCGGCCCACTCCACGAGACCGAGACCAAGCGCGACTGCGGACGCGCGGCCGACGGCTCTATCATCACCAAGAGCTTTGAGGACCTGGCCGCACTCCACGCGGCAAGCCCCGTGCCCATCGTGGTGGGCGGCGGCGTCAAGACGGCCGACCTGCCGCAGCTCAAAGCCACCGGCGTCGATGGCTTCTTTGTGGTGAGCGCTGTCTGCAGTGCCGACGACCCCTACGCCGCGGCCAAGGAGCTTGTCGACACCTGGCAGCAGGCGTAAGTCTAGGCCGAGCAGCTGATTCGCAGTCTCATATCTTCAGCAATGGAAAGCGCATCCCAGTTTGGATCTCCATTCCGGGATGCGCTTTCCGCATGCGACCCTTACCCCGCCAGATACGCTTCCAACGCCGGCAAAGTCGCCTCCGCATCACGACGACCGACCTGGTAGATACGCTCGAGCTCATCGGGGTCGCGACACAGCGACGGCACCTTCACCGATTCGCTCGGCCGCACCACAAAGATTTCGCCGGCAGCCTCGCGACGTGCTAGGTCATCGAGCGTGGCATTGTAGACCTCATGCCGATGCTCAAGCGCTGCGACAAACTCCGGATAGTGACGGAACACGCGCCGCAGCATGGGCATCACGCTGTTGGGCTGCTTTACAAAGCCCGCCGGCTGCGTGAGTACCACGATATTGCGGTCATACCCCTGTGCAAACAGCCAAGCACTGGGAATGGAATCGGCCACGCCGCCATCCAGGTACTTGCGGCCCTCAATGGCGACAGGACGCGTCGCCACGGGAATTGCCGACGACGCCCGGATCCACTCGATATCCCTCTCGTCGCCATACGGCAGATCGTGATAGACGGCCTTGCCCGTCTCGATATCGGTACACACGCACGTAAACCGCATGGGGCAGGCGCGATATGTCTCCAGGTCGATGGGATCGCGCTCGATGGGCACCTCGTGATAGGCAAAATCGGCATTGAACATATCGCCGGTTCGCAGCCAGCTGGTCACGCTCGCATAGCGCTTATCGGCACAATAGGCTTTGTTGTAGCGAATGGCGCGGCCGATCTGGCGCGATTTAAAGTTGTAGCCAAACGCCGCGCCCGCCGAGACACCCACCATATGGTCGCAGGTCAAACCGTGCTCCATCCAAACGTCGAGCACGCCCGCCGTATACATACCGCGGTAGCCGCCTCCCTCGAGCGCAAGCCCCACCGTGTGCGTCGTATCCGGCTGTGCCATGCGACCATCTCCGTTCCTGCGTTTTAAACCGGGACAAGTATACCCGTCAACATATATCGTCTCAGTCGCATTTTCATCGAACATCGCATCGTCGCGCTACCGCCTGTCGAATAATAGCCGTCCACAGCATGTGCACCCATATCCCCGCACTCGAGGAAAGCGGCTTTATGGTGACGCTCGACAAGCACATTTGGCAGATTGCGCCCGTCGACGGCGATCAAGGCCGCAGCACGCAGATCATTTCATCGATGCTCGAAATGGCGCAGTCGCTCCATCTGCCGGTCGTGGTCGAAGGCGTCGAGACGAATGAGCAGGCGAACATGCTACGACAAATGGGCGCCCGCTACGCTCAGGGCTTCCTCTACTACCGCCCCATGCCGGCGAAGGATTTTGAGGCATTGCTCGATGGCGGCAATAACAACTGATACGCTCGCGCGCAAAACGCCACCGTCGAAGGGGACATTTGTCTCCATTAGCTAACTTATATCCCCAATTCAAACCGAATTGGGGATATGATACAAACCGTTGTTCCGCCCAAGGAGGTTATCCATCATGAACGAGTCGTATCGCTTGGGCGAGCAATCGATTATTGCCTATCTTCAGCGACTTGCAAACGGCGTCTCGACCGCTGAACTCGATGTTGCCGCGCTGCCTGCTGAGCTACGCGCCGTTGGTGAGCAACTGCAAAAGACGCATGCCATCCTGCAACAAGAGCGCCAGCTGCTTGAGCGCAACGCCTATATCGATCCGCTCACCAACTTGGGCAACCGCAACGGATTCGACCGTCACGTCGAGCAACTCTGGCGCAAAGGCGACCCCTTCACCTGCGCCTATATTGACATCGACCATCTCAAGCATTGCAATGATAGGTTTGGCCACGCCGAAGGCAATCGCTATATTCTGAGCATCTGCCGCACGCTCTCCGAAACCATGGAGCACGATGAGATGCTGTTCCGTATCGGTGGAGACGAGTTTGTGCTTATCTCGCTCTCCGCAAACGAGACCGAACTCGAGCAGCGCTTGGAGCAGGTACGTGCCGGGCTGATCGAGGCGAGCTCAGGTGGCAAGGCGCCCATGATCGGCAGCTTTAGCTTTGGCTGCTCGCGCGTCGATCCACTTGCTGGCGACACGCGTCGCCAGATGACGATGGATGCCGATCGCAAAATGTATCGCTATAAGCTTATGCATCGTGTGCAGCAACCGAAAGACAATGACGCGCCGCAACGCCCAATCGTCGATCAGCTTCCCTGCAACGACCGGGTGTTCCAAGCGATCTCCATGAGCTCCGAGACGCGCTATCCGTTTATCCTCAATCTCGATACGGGAGAATCGCAATGGTCGGTTAACGCCGTGCGCGATTTTGACCTGCCCTCCCAGCACCCTTTTAACTCACTCGACATGTGGCTCGCCCGCGTTCATCCCGAGGACCGCGACAACGTACGTGCCGAGCTCGACATGGTGATACACGGCACATGGCACTTCCACTACATGCAGTACCGCGTGATGGATGCCACCGGAGCGTACGCGCTTTGCGACTGCACGGGCTACCGCTTGGACGGCACCGATACCGAGCCCAACATGTATGTGGGCATTATCATCAACCGAAGCCTAGCGGATACGACCGATTCCGTGACCGGCCTGGGCGATGTCCACGCGCTGGTCAATGCTATTGGAGAGATGCGCCGCGTGGCGCGCGAGGCAGGCTTTATTGCCATTAAGGTCGACGATATCGCCGAAGTCAATGCCCGCCTTGGATTCGATGCAGGCGACCGCGTGCTCGCCGAAAGCGCCGCCTGCCTCATGGATTGCTCGCGCGGCAAGGGTCGCCTGTTCCGCTCGACGGGGCCGACATTCGTGGCGCTTTTCGACGACTTTGATCCCGAAGAGACCGACTCGATCGCAGACGAAATCGAGCGGTTCCTGGGTTCCCCCGTGCTCATCGGCTCGCTTGAATATCAGCCACCCATTCGTGTGGCGACGCTTCATCTGGACGCTGTCGATCGACAACCCGTTTCCATTTTGAACGAGCTCAAAGCGTTGCTCGGGAAAGCCGTGCAGGTGCCAGGTACCAAACTGGATTAGCACCGCGCCCGCGCCGCCTCCCCCATCGTGCGATAATCCTCTGCAGAAGTCACCAAAAGCAGAGGGAGTTTGTGATGAAGGTTCTTTTGGTCAATGGCAGCCCCAAGGCAAACGGTAACACCGCCCGTGCACTCGCCGAGGTCGCCGAGCAGCTCAATGCAGAAGGCATTGATACCGAGGTGTTTCAACTGGGCGCCAAGCCCATTCGCGATTGCATCGGTTGCGGCCAGTGCGGCAAGCTTGGCGGTCGCTGTACCTTTGACGATGACGTGGTGAACGAGCTGATTGCTGCCGCCGAGCAGGCAGACGGCTTTATCTTTGGCTCGCCCGTCTACTATGCGCACCCCAGCGGCCGCATCCTCTCGGCCCTCGATCGCGCCTTCTATGCCGGCGGGCATGCCTTTGAGCACAAACCCGGCGCCGCGGTCGCCGTCGCCCGTCGCGGAGGCACGTCGACCACCTTCGATGTGCTCAATAAGTACTTCACCATCAACCAGATGCCCGTGGTTGCCTCCACGTACTGGAACAACGTGTTTGGTCGCGTGCCCGGCGACGCCAATGGGGACGCCGAGGGCCTTGCCACCATGCGCAACATCGGCAAAAACATGGCCTGGCTCCTTCGCTGTATCGAGGCAGGACAGGCCGCCGGCATCAACGCACCCGAGGCAGATCGAGCAACGACCAACTTCATCAGGTAGAACGGCGGAACAAATACATGAACGTGCAGATTTTTGGCACCAAAAAGTCCTTCGATACCAAGAAGGCGCAGCGCTTTTTTAAGGAGCGCCGCATTAAGGTGCAGTTTATTGACCTTAAGGAAAAGGAGATGAGCAAGGGCGAGCTCACGAGCGTGATGCAGGCGGTCGGCGGCATCGACAAGCTGCTCAATCCCAAAACCAAGGACGAGGAGACGCTCGCGCTCATCCAGCACCTTACCCCCAGTCAGCGCTTCGACAAGCTGCTCGAGAACCAGCAGGTTCTAGCCGAGCCCATCGTGCGCAACGGCAAAAAGGCCACCGTCGGTTATTGCCCCGATGTATGGGGAGCCTGGGAGTAGCTTGTGTTATTTGCCGGCGCGTGGGTATAAGAGCAGGCGTTTGGCATAAGATTCAACTGTAAGCCATGTCTAACAAAGGAGGGCACATGCCCAACAAACCCGTGAAGATCATCATGCTTACCGGATACCTCGGTGCCGGCAAGACCACGCTGCTCAACCACATCCTCGCTAACGACGGCGGCATCCGCGCCGCCGTGATCGTCAACGACATCGGCGAGATCAACGTCGACGCCAGCCTTATCGCCGACGGTGGCCTTTCCGAGACCGACGACCTCATCCCGCTCACCAACGGCTGCATCTGCTGCACGCTTTCGGACGACCTTGCCAACCAGCTGCAGGGCATCGCCGATTCGGGCAACTTCGACTACATCATCATCGAGGCCTCGGGCATTTGCGAGCCCATCCCCATCGCCTACACCATCTCGAGCTTCTGCGACGAGGCCAAGGTGGGCGGCGAGCCTAAGCTCGCGCTCGACAACATCGTGGCCGTGGTCGACTGCGCCCGCATGTACGACGAGTTCAACGGCGGTCGCGACCTACTGGCCGAGGATATCGACGAGGACGACATCGAGAGCCTGCTCATCCAGCAGATCGAGTTCTGCTCCACGCTCATCCTCAACAAGACCGATACCGTGACGCCCGAGCAGATCGCCGAGCTTAAGGCCATCGTGCGCAGCCTGCAGAAGGACGCTGTGATTGTCGAGGCTCAAAACGGCGAGGTCCCCATGGAGGAGCTGCTCGACACCGACCGCTTCGACTTTATGCGCGCCTACAACTCCGCCGCCTGGATCGAGGCCATGGAGCATCCCGAGGAGCACGACGACCCCGAGGTGCTCGAGTACGACATCGAGACCTTTGTGTACTCGCGCCGCAAGCCGTTTGACCTGCAGAAGTTCACCGATTTTGTTGAGCAGGAGTGGCCCGACGAGGTCATTCGCGTCAAGGGTCCGCTGTGGCAGACCGGCGATCCGGACATGTGCTACATGTTTGAGCAGGCCGGCCACCAGATGCGCCTGATGGAGAACGGCCTGTTTGTCGACTCGGCGCCCGAAGGCGAGAAGCAGAAGATCATCGACGAGAACCCCGAGATCATGCAGATTTGGGACGACGAGACGGGCGACCGTATGACGAGTCTGTGCATCATCGGCCGTCACATGGACAAGGATGCGCTCATCGCTTCCCTCGATGCCTGCCTGACCGACTGGCACCGCGCCTAGGTTTATCCAAGCGGGCATTTTTCTGTCTACGTAACCGCCAAACCACCACGAAGGTTAACTTCGTGGTGGTTTTTCGTTCTGAGCCAAGGAGATTCATGTTCAACATTGTGCTGTATGCGCCCGAGATTCCGGCCAATACGGGCAATATCGGCCGCACCTGCGTGGTCACCGGCGCCCGCCTGCATCTGGTGGAGCCGCTGGGGTTTTCGCTCGACGACAAGACGGTACGTCGCGCCGGTCTGGGCTACTGGCAAAATTTGGACGTGACGACCTATGCCGGCTGGGAGGATTTCCTTGCGCGCAACGATCTCTCCCCCGCCGATGGTCGCCTGCATCTGCTGACCAAAAAGGCACGCCGAACCTATGCGCAAAGCACCTACCGCGATGGTGACTACTTGGTCTTTGGCAGCGAGAGCTCGGGCATTCCCGAGCCACTGCTTGCCGCGGCGCCCGAGCGTTGCGAGCGTATCCCCATGCTGCGCGATTGTGACTCACTCGATAACGCCGAGGCTTGGGAAGCCCACGAGGAATCGCTCGGACATACCGAGGACAGCCACGAGGCCATCCTTCAACAGGACATCTGCGGCAACTTCGTCAACCCGGACGACTACCGCATCAGCGCACTCAACCTCTCCAACAGCGCCGCCATCGTCCTCTACGAGGCCCTGCGCCAGGCAGGCTTTCCGGGAATGTGACAAAAGGACTGCCCCTTTGTCACATCGCCTATAGATAACGTCCGGTAATGCTCTTGGAGCAGGCCGCGATGTCGCCCGGCGTGCCGGCGCAGACGATTTGCCCGCCCGCGTCGCCACCGCCCGGGCCCATGTCGATCACGTAATCGGCGTTACGGATAAGGTCGAGATCGTGTTCGATCACGATAACCGTGGCGCCCTTGGCAACGAGGCCGTCAAACACACTCAGCAACACCTGAACATCGAGCGGATGCAGGCCAATCGTGGGTTCGTCGAACACGAATACGGCATCATCCTGCACGCGGCCCATCTCGCTCGCGAGCTTAAGGCGCTGTGCCTCGCCGCCCGAAAGCGCCGGCGTGGGCTCACCGAGCGTGAGATAGCCCAAGCCCAAGTCGTGCAAGGTCTGCAAGCGCGCCTGAACCTTCTTGAGCCCCAGTGTGGCGTCGATGGCCTCGTCCACACTCATGTCCATGAGCTGCGGCAACGTAAGGAGACTCCCGTCCTTGCCCTCGCGATGGATATGCGAAGCCGCGTCTGCATAACGTGAGCCGCGACATGCCGGGCAGACGATCTCGACGTCGGGCAAAAACTGCACGTCGAGTGATATCGAGCCCGTGCCATCGCACGTAGGGCAGCGCAAGGCGCCGGTGTTGTAGCTAAAGGCACCCGCCTTGTAGCCGGCTGCCTTGGCCTCGGACGTACGGGCGAAGGCGCGACGCAGCTCGTCATGAATGTCGGCATAAGTCGCCACTGTCGAGCGCACGTTGGCGCCGATAGGCGTAGCGTCAATCAGGTTTGCGCGGGCAATGCCTTCGGCATCGACCCAGCGCACATGTTTTGGCAGGCGCTCGCCGGCTGCCTGCGCCTTAAGCGCCGGGATGAGCGTCTCGAGCACCAACGTCGTCTTGCCCGAACCCGAAACGCCCGTAACCGCAACAAGGCGGCCGCGCGGGATATCAACTTCGAGCGGCTTAACGGTATGGATGGCATCGGTTGCCATGCGAATATGCCCCTGGTCGAACATTTCCTCGTCAGTCACCTGCGGACGCAGGCGCTTGGACTCTGCGCGCAAAAACGGGGCGATGCGGCTGCCCTGCGATTGTTCGACCTCGTCCACCGTACCTGCAGCGATCACTTTACCGCCGCCCGCTCCGGCAACGGGGCCCATCTCGACCAGATAGTCGGCTTCCGCCAGTACGCGCGTGTCGTGGTCGACAACAACCACGGTGTTGCCGTCATCCACCAGATCGCGCATCACGCCCACCAAGCCGTCGACATTGGCAGGATGCAAGCCGATCGAAGGCTCGTCCAGCACATAAAGCACACCCGTCGATCGGTTGCGCACCACGCGGGCGAGCTGCACACGCTGGCGCTCACCCGTGGAGAGCGTGGCGCCGGCGCGATCGAGCGAAAGGTAATCGAGACCCAGGTCGACCAGACGACGGGCCGCACTCAAAAACGAATCGCAGATATCCGTCGCCATGGGCCGCATCTCGGCCGGCAAGGACGTAGGCACCCCGCGCACCCACTCAATCGCCTCACCCAGCGTCATGGCCGCTGCTTGCGCCAGATTGATACCGCGCACCTGGGGCTGGCGCGCAGCCTCGGAGAGACGCGTGCCGCCGCAATCGCGGCATGCTCCCTCGCGCAAAAAGCGCGCAACGCGTTTTAAGCCCTTATCGTCCTTGACCTTGGCGAGCGCATTCTCGACGGTATAGACGGCGTTGTAATAGGTGAAGTCGAGCGGCGTGGCGCCCTCGCCGTTTTTGGGAACGTAGAGAATGTGCTTCTTAACCGCCGGACCATGAAACACGATGTCGCGCTCTTGAGGCGTGAGTTGGCTAAACGGCACGTCGGTGCGTACGCCCATCTCGCCTGCCACCTGCTTCATCAGATCCCACATGAGCGTGCCCCAGGGAAGGACTGCGCCCTCGTTGATGGTCTTTGACTCATCTGGCACCAGGCTCGCCTCGTCCACCTCGCGCATGACACCGGTGCCGCCACAGGTGGGGCATGCGCCGCCGCTATTGAAAGCCAAATCCTCGGCACTCGGCGCGTAGAACTCGCGGCCGCATGTCGGACACGTGAGCGACAGGCCCGCAGCTACGTTAAGGCTCGGCTCCACACGCGCCCCGCAATGCGGGCACACGTGATGGGCGCAACGGCTAAAGAGCAGACGCAGGCTGTTGTTGAGCTCGGTCATGGTACCAAAGGTCGAGCGCACGCCCGGCACGCTGGGGCGTTGATGCAATGCGAGCGCCGCCGGCACGTGCAGAACCTCGTCCACCTGGGCGTGTTCGGCCTGCGTCAGACGACGGCGGGTATAGGTGCTGAGCGCCTCAAGATAGCGACGCGAGCCCTCGGCATAAAGAACCCCCAGCGCCAGCGAACTCTTGCCCGAGCCCGACACGCCGGCAATGCCCACAAGCCTTCCCAGTGGAATATCGATATCGATGTCTTTGAGGTTGTGCACGCGCGCGCCACGCACCTCGATAGCCTGCGGACTCATCTTCTGTTCCGTCACCTTTATCACCCTACTCATGCCATAAAACTCGATCGCGGATGTACTCGCCCAGCATGGGCACGGTAAACCGGACGAGACCGTATCCGGCAGCCCCGATGACGCGCTCGCGAATCAGGCTTGCGCGATATTTACTCGCCCAGCTCTGGGTGCGATCGCAGCGCTCAATGACATCCGCCATGCGCGTCGGTTTGCCCTCGTCAACCGCCATGGCCTCGATAAAGAGGCGCTGTGGACTGCGCAGCCCGTAATACAGGGGCGCGTCGACCGCTTCGTAGAACTCGGAGACGGCATCCGTATGGCCAGCCTCGACATCGCACCTTTCGATGACCTGCGAGCCACGCCGGACGGCAGAGCGCCACATGTAATATCCCACCAGCTGAACCATATAGGGATGCCCCATGCTCTTGCGCGCCGCAAGGTCCGCCGTCCCCGCGTCCACGTAAAGACCAGCGTCCTTGACCGTCTGGATATACGAATCGCGCACCTTGGGCAAGGATATCGCCCCCAACGTACGCTGCTGGGCACGCCGTAAAAACGTTACGCTCGGCTCTTCGAGCAGATCGTCAACCATACTGGGTAAGCCGGCGAACACCAGCGCAAGGCCGCGCTGCTCGCTATCGGGCAAGCCCGTAGCATCCTGGTCTCCGAGCACCTGCTGATAGAGAACGGCAAGAGCCGCCAGTTCCTCGATAGACGCCGATTGCGCCTCGTCAATCGCAAACAGTATGCCCTTGCCTGGACCGAGCTTCTTGAGGCGCTCGTTGACCAGCCCTCGCAACGTTTCGCCCTTTGCCCGCGCCGCCTCGACCGACATCCGGCCAAACGACGGACCGAACTCCATTGACGTCACAACGGGCTTATTCGAGCGAAGCGCGTCGGCCAATCGGTCGCATAAGCCAAGCGAAGCGGAATCGGAGACAACCGCCCATCCGCGCTCATTGGCTAGACGTTGCAGCTCCCGCAGGAGAACCGTCTTGCCGCAGCCGCGATTTCCCGTAATGAGCATGAGCCTACCCGGCGCTCCGGCGCCGTTATCGAGCCCTTCCTCAAAATCCTCGATGACCGACTCGCGACCGATGAGTATCGGAGGCCGCTTGCCAGCCGTGGGCTTAAAGGGATTTGGATTCATGTCGGCCTCCTCAGATTGGCAAACCCTGGTAACAGTTATACCAACTTATACCGAGTTATACCAACAGGATGCGGCAAAGAGACTGACCCTCTATCACCTATGGCCGAAAAACTCGGCGTCCGCCGCTCGCCAGGGGCGGAAGGTGGCGGGATCGACCTTTACATGAGCTGCGGCGGGTACGTCGTACCATTTGACCGTGTAGCCGGTGCCGTGAGAGCAAAAGACCGAGTCGGGCGTGTTGGGCAGATCGGCCTCGGGCTCATAGGCGGCCGTCTCGATTACGCACTCGGCATCATGGCAAGGCGCATAGCCGGCGAACTCCAGGTACAGATGCCCACGACCACTCGTGTAGGCAGCCACCTCCAGCGCGTAATCCTGCACCTCAGATGCCGGCACGCGACCCACAAGCTTCGCCCGGTCTCCCGCCATCGTCGGCGGCTCGTACTCGGCACCCATGCGCGTGGCATCCGAGAGCGCCCGGCCCACGCACTCCCCCGGCACCTCGAGCTCAAAGCGATACCACGGCTCCAACAGCACCGCCGCGCCGGCCTCACGCGCCTGCATGAGCCCCTGGCGAATCGCGCGGTACGTGGCCTGGCGAAAATCGCCGCCCTCGGTGTGTTTGGCATGCGCGCGGCCACCCGTGAGCGTAATGCGCACATCGGTGATGGGCGAGCCGGTCAGCGCACCCAGATGATCGCGCTCCATGGCGTTGGTGAGCGCCAGACGCTGCCAGTTAAGATCGAGCTCGTCGGTCGAGGTCACGGTGCCAAACTGCACGCCCGAGCCCGCCGGCAACGGCTCCAGGCGCAGATGCACCTCGGCATAGTGGCGCAGTGGCTCAAAGTGGCCCACGCCCTCGACCGGCTGCGAAATAGTCTCCTTATAGAGAATGCCGCCAGACTCAAACGCAACCGAAAGGCCAAAGCGATCGGCAAGCACGCGCTGCACGACCTCGAGCTGCACGGCGCCCATCAACTGCAAATGAATCTGCTCCAGATGCGTATTCCAGCTTACGCCGAGCATAGGATCTTCATCCGCCAGCTCAGTCAGTGCTTTGAACACCGTATGGACATCGTGCTCGTTCGGCAGCACCGTATAGGTGAGGACCGGCGCAATGACAGGCGCATCGCCCGCGGGCTCCGCACCCAGGGCGTCCCCTGGGCGAACGTGCGCAAGACCCGTCACGGCACAAATACCGCCAGCGGCAACTTCTTGGGCAAGCTCATACTTCTCGCCGTTATAGATGCGCACCTGGTCGATCTTTTGCTCCCAAGTGGAGGCGCCAGAGCATCCCTCGACAACTTGCTTTGCACGCAGTACACCGCCCGTCACCTTGACCCAGGCAAGACGCTCGCCACGGTCTCCACGACTCACACGGTAGACACGCGCGGCGAACTCCTGGGGCCATGTTCGCTCGCGCATCAGCGCACATATGCCGTCGAGCAGCTCTGCCACACCCTGGTCCTTGAGCGCCGACCCCGCAAAGCAGGGAAACAATTTGCGCTCGGCAACCATGCGCGACAGCGTTGCGACGGAAAGCTCACCCGCCTCAAGAAACTCCTCGAGCGCTGTCTCATCCAACGCGGCAGCGTCCTCCTGAACGGCGCCGCCCGCCAGCAGTTCGTTGGCGTCCAGGCAGCCTTCGGAAAGACGCTGCCCGAGCTGCGCCAGCAGTGTATCGCGGCCGGGATTCTCCAAATCGATTTTGTTGATAAAGATGAACGCCGGAATGTCATAGCGCGCAAGCAGGCGCCACAGGGTTTCGGTATGTCCCTGCACGCCATCGTTGGCACCCACAACCAAAATCGCGTAGTCCAGCGCGCGCAACGTGCGCTCCGCCTCGGCAGAAAAATCGACATGCCCCGGCGCATCCACGAGCATGACGTGGGTATCGCCATGGTCGAGCACGGCCTGCGACGAGAAAATCGTGATGCCACGCTCGCGCTCGATCGCGTCAGTGTCCAGGTGCGAATCGCCATCGTCAACGCGACCGCGTTTGCGAATGCGACCCGCGTTGAACAGCATGGCCTCGGCCAGCGTGGTCTTGCCGGCATCGACATGCGCCAAGATTCCAACGACCGCTTGCTTCGACATGGCTCTCCTCTTATTACAAGCCCATCGCACGCGGCAACGGGCACTCACGCTCCACACTGGATGATACAATTTACGGGCCGGCGGGCGAAGCGGGCCCTATCCCCCGACCGAGCTCATCGCCCCGCGTTGCCGCGCGGCGATTTTCGTAGGTTCGCGCCTTGCGAAAGCCGGCTTTAAATCAGCGCAGCGAACGAAAATAGCCCCACCCGGGGCCATTTTCGTTCGTGCAAATTGTTGATACGCGTCCCCGCTCTTATGCCTCGCGCAGCCAATCGAACGCGACACGCGCCGTGCCGTCGGACACATAGACGATACCAGCGCGCTCAAAGCCGGCCTTTATGATGGCACCCTGCATGGGCAGGTTGTCTTGATGCGTGTCGATACGCAGGTGATCGGCGCGCTCCTTGGCAAAGGCAAACATCGCGGCCGCGATACCGTGCACGGTGCCGTCGGACGCCACACGGTGCAGCACGGCGTACGGAGTGTCGCTGCGCCATTGCCCGTCCTCAATTACGTCATAGCACTCGTCCGGACCCGGCAAAAAGGCAAACGTCGCCACCACACGGCCGTCGACTTCGCACACATAGCTGCCACCGGCGGCGATATCGGCAGCCAGCTTATCGGCAGAAGGCGTGCCCTCGGGCCACTGCGTAGCGTTGCCATGCGCGCGCATAAAGGCGCGGGCCGCGTCATAGATAGCCATGACGGCGGGAATGTCGGTATCGAGGGTTTTTCTGATCATCACGCGGCGACCTCACGTTTATTGGTATCACTTTGATTGGGCAATGATACCAGCGTTTGGAGAGGGGCACGAAGCAGATGGGGAGCAAAAAGCGAGCCGCCTGGTCAAAGGCCAAAAGCGAGTTTTTGAGCGCTGCCACGGGCGGCGATATGAGCGACCTGTTTGCGCGCGAGGACGAGCGCCGCGACGCCCTGGACGCCGAGCGCGATGAGGCCTGGCGCTACAAGTCGTGCGAACGCAAAAACCGTTACGACACGCGCGCCGAGGCCGAGGCCGTTATGGCCGACTGCGAAAACCGCGGGCGGCGCGGTTTGGCCTGCTACAAATGCGAATACTGCGGCGGATGGCACCTGACATCGCACCCATGGAAATAGGCGCCGCATCGGCACGGCACTGACGGAGCGCCAACCATCGCACGCAAGCTACGGGCGCGGCGGCACCAAAACATCGTAACGAACGGCCTTGCCCGCAAGCTGATAGCTCGGCTTAACGCCGGCAAGCAACGGGCCCTTCACCGGCCGTTTGATAACGACCTTGCGCGGATGCACAGCAAGCGCTGCCTGGACCAGCGACTCCTCATCGGCACACGGCTGCTCCAAATGGTGCAAGAGTTGAAACTTCTTTTTCACCGCCGCGCTCTTGGCGCGCTCGGGAAACATGGGGTCCAGATACACCACGTCGGGGGCGGCAAACTCGCCCCGCCCGATCAACTCAGCTACATGGCGAAGACCGGCAATGCTGTCCTCGCCCGCATGAAGGCGCATGCGCGACACGGCAACCGCAAGCGCCGGATCATCTGCCGCGCGATCCAAGGCATCCTTGAGGAGCGCCGCAATCACGCAATCCTGCTCATACAGATCGACGGTAAAGCCCGCGGCCGCCAACAGCAGCGAATCCTCGCCAAAGCCTGCTGTGGCATCGATTGCCCACGGTTGCTCGGCACCTTTTATGCGTGCAGCCTTTACCAACAGCTCTTGCTGCAGACGGCCCTGCTTGAGCCGTGGAAGCATGCGGCCAAAATCGGCACGCAGCTCCATCGTGCCGTCGGTGAGCGTGAGGCCCTCGGACTTCCCGGTCAGTTCAAGCCCCGCGGCCCGAGCAACAGAAAAGGGATCGACGACGCCCATGGGTACTCCTTAGCAAGCAAAACGAATACGTGAGCGCCGTTTATGCCAGCACCCAACCGTCCGCTATTGTCCCACATGCGACATGGCCCACAGCATCGCAATGCAAAGCACCGCCATCAATCCCGTGCACACGGCAGCGATCACAGAATCGCCCATGCGCCTTCCCAACGACCGCGGCTCACGCACTTGCCCTGTTCCGTACATCATGGCTCCTCCTTGAGACCAGCTCCTTGTTACGGCCTCATCATCGCAGCGCCGCACATGGGCTGCCATCGATTTGGCTTACGTCCAGCTTTCCTTTTTGAAAGGTTGGGCCGTACAGGCAAGAGACGCTTTCAAACGCATGCATCGTCCCGTTGAACTACAATGTGCTTCACGATATGTGCCGTAACCTGGGCGCGACAGATTCTCCGCGCCCGCATCGAAAGGACCAGCTATGAGCGCTGCTCGCAAGACACTCAAAATCCTTGCCCTGATTTATTTTGTTCTGGGCATCGCCAGCCTCGTCATCGGAATCACCGGCATCGCGACCGGCAACCTCGATTCCACGTACGGGTCGAACGCCATGCTCGCCGCGGTCGTGCTGGTCGCCAAGGGCCTCATCGATCTCGCCGCGGGCGTTGCGGGCATCAAGGGCGCCAACAAGCCTTCGCAGGTGGATGGCGCGTTTAAGCTCGGCATCGTCGCCGCAATCGCCACGCTCGTCCAGGCCGCGCTCACGCTTCCCGCGCTCGGCGGCAGCTCCGTCAATATCGTCGCCTTTGTCATCGTGGTGTACGACCTGTTCTTTGTTCAGCAGGCGCACGCCGTTAAGGCCGAGAACAAGGATCGCCTGTAAGCGCTCGCTTCTCATAACCGCTGCAGCCAAGCAACTAAAAAGGGCCGATCGCGCATCTCCGCGGTCGGCCCTTTGCATTTGCCCAGATAAAACCTACCAAAACAAACCTGTCCCTTTTTGGCAGGTTGTTAGCTGTGGCGGTACTCGGCGATGATGAAGTCGATGTCGGTTTGAAGGGTGTCCAAGTTTGCCAGGCGCTCTTTATCGGCAGGGCGCGTGCGGTAGTAGTACGGCGTCATCTGGAACACCGCCTCGATGTCGGCCTGGGTTTGGAGCGTAATGTTCGCAGACACCCGCCGCGTTCCGACCAACTCGAGTTCGGTGGTCTGCGGCAGCTTCTCGTCATTAAGATATGGCGTGTCGTAGAGCACTTCCTTAAGCCCAAACAGATGACGGGCACCCGGCACCACGGTATAGAGTGAGCCCTCTGGCGCCAGCACGCGGGCAAACTCGCGCTCATTAAAGGGAGCAAAGAGCTCGGTCACCATATCGAAGGCGCCATCGGCCACGGGGATATCCTTCATGTTGGCCACAAAATAGGTCGCATCACCGCGCTTGGCGGCAAGGCGCACCATCTCTTTGCCCAGGTCGAAACCGTAAGCACCCACGCCCGGCACCGCGCCCATGGCGCTGGTGTAATAGCCCTCGCCGCAGCAAATATCGAGCAGCGTCATGGGGCCGCTCGTAGACGCAGCACGCCCAGACGCCTGCTTGCGCACCAGCTCGACCATCGCATCGCGCAACGGCGCGTAGTATCCACGGTTCAGAAAGTCACGACGGCTGCGTGCCTGCGACTTGGGATCGCCCATGGAGTCGCCGCTCTTGGACGAACGCAGCAGATATAGATAGCCCTCGCGCGCACGGTCAAACCGGTGTCCGCCCGCGCATGCAGCACCGCGTTCGTCATCCACCAACGGCTCATGGCAAACGGGACACAACAGCATGGCAACTCCTTAGCGCGAACAACACAACGCCCACCATTGTCGCACGCCTTCCCCACCTAGTCATTGGGGACGTTCTTGAATAACCAGTCGTTTAAGAACGTCCCCAACGACTAGTCGATTAGGAGTATCATCGTCTGCGCAAATAAGCACAAAATAGCATGTTAGAGATTGAGAGCGTATGGCTGACACCGCATCTAAGCACATTGACATGACCACCGGATCGCTGTGGCGCAATGTTCCCCTGTTCGCCTTCCCCGTGGCCGCCACGAGCATCTTGGAGCAACTGTCGAACCTCATCGCCACGGTCATCATCGGTAACTTCTCGGGCGACCAGGGAACCCTCGCCATGGCGGCAGTTGGCTCCAATGTTCCGCTTACCAGTCTTATGCTCAACCTGTTTATTGGCATGTCGCTTGGCTCCAACGTGGTCATCGCCAACGCTATCGGCCGCAACGATCAGAACATGGTCAAACGCGCCGTCCATACCTCGATTTTAATGGCGCTCGTGGGCTTTGTCGTCATCGCACTGGGCGAGATCTTTGCCGAGCCCATGCTCGCCGCGCTCAACGTTCCCGCCGAAACCATGCCGCTCGCTTCGCTCTACCTGCGCGTCTTTTTGCTTAGCATGCCCTCGATCTTGCTCTACAACTTTGAGGCCGCGATCTTCCGCTCCGTCGGCATCACTCGCATGCCGCTGCAGGCGCTTGCCGTGTCCACCGTCCTCAACATTGGCCTGGATCTCATCTTTGTCCCCGTACTCCACTGGGGCGTCGCGGGCGTCGCCATCGCCACCGCCATCGCCTACACCGTCAGTGCCGCTACACTCTTTATCCGCCTGCTCAAGACCGACTCCGTCGTCCGCGTCACCCTACGCGACCTGGCTATCGACCCCGTCGCCCTCAAGCGCATCGTCAAGATCGGCCTGCCCGCCGGCATCCAAAGCGCCGTCTTTGCCGTCGCCAACATCATCATCCAGTCTGCCATCAACAGCCTGGGCACCGAGGTCATGGCGGCATCGAGCGCCGCCATGAGCCTGGAGTACGTGTGCTACAACCTGCTCAACAGCTTTAGCCAGGCTTGCACCACCTTTGTGGGACAAAACCACGGTGCCCGCCAGATCGACCGCTGCACCAAAACGCTCAAAGTCTGCCTGGTCGAAGGCGGTATCGTTGCACTCACCACAATTATCGTTATTGTCGGTCTGGGGCGCGAGATCCTATCGCTGTTCAACAGCGACCCCAACATCGTCTCGATCGGCTATATCCGCGTGTGCTCGATCTTCCCGGCGTACGCCTTTAGCATGTTCTACGAAAACATGTCAGGCTACCTGCGCGGCTTTGGCATCTCGCTCACGCCCGCCCTCATCACCATGATCTGCGTCTGCGGCATCCGCTTCTATTGGGTGTTCTGTGTGTTCCCGCACTTCCGCACCTTTGCGAACATCATGATGGTCTACCCCATCAGCCTGGGCACCACGGCATTCTTTATGGTCGTGGCGGTATTGCTCTGCCACCCGGCACGCACCTATCGCGCCACCAAAGCCAAAGCGACAGCCCGCTAAACACCGCACTCAACGCCACGCCAGTCATTAATTGACAATATGCGAGCTCATATAGTCGATAAAGCGCCTCGTGGCGATGGGCATGGTATCCCAGCTGCGCCAGGCGGCCACCACGTCGCGCGAGGGGGCATGCACGATGGGCCGCACGCGAATATCGGCCCGCATGCCCTCCACAGTACGACGGTAGAGCATGCTCACGCCCAGGCCCTCCTCCACCATCGCCATGATGGTGTAGTCGTCGGTCACCTCGCTCGTCACGTGCGGCGACAGCCCATGCGCCGCGAATGCATCGAGCACCAGGCTCTGTTCGCCCTCATCCAGCAGCACAAACGGCTCGGTCGCCAGATCGGCGAGCGTCACCTTTTCCTTTGCCGCCAGCGGATGCGCAGCCGGCAACAGTGCCACCAACTCATCGTGATAGACCACGCGTTTCTCGAGCCCAGCGGTAAACCCACGCGCCGTAAAGCAAAAATCCACCACGCCGTCGTGCACCCATTGAGCGTTGCGCGTGTAATCGCCCTGCTTGAGGGTAAAGCGTACGCCAGGATGCAGCGCACCAAAGTCGCGGATCACACGCGGCAGCACGGTACGACTCACATTGGTAAACGTCGCGATGCGAATATCGGTCGACGAAAGCCCCAGCAGCTCCTGGCGCTTGCCCTCGAGCTCGGCCTCGGCGGTCACGATCTGGCGCAGGTACGGCAGATATTGTTTGCCGTCGCGCGTAAGCGAAACGCCCTGCTTACCGCGCTCGATAAGCGTGGTACCCAGCTCGCGCTCGAGCGCCTTAACGGCCTGGCTCACCGCACTTTGCGTATAGCCCAGCTCGCCCGCTGCGCCTTTAAGGCTGCCGCGATCGACCACCATACAAACAATCTGATACCGCGATGCCATCGTGCCTCCACATCAATGCAGCCGTAAAACGTTTTGCCAGGGCTTTTTCTGCCAACATTAGCGTTTCTTAATCATACTGAAGATACATTCGCTTTACTACATCTAATTCTGGGAGCAGAATCCTTTTTGCGAAACCGTTCTGTAACAAAAGGAGTCCCATGGACCGCAAAAAAAGCAATCGCGCTCTCATTTTCCGTTCCCGTCGCATGGGGCTTTTCGTACCCCCTCATGAAGATCGGCATGGACAGTATGAACGCCACGAGCATCGTCGCCCTACGCTGCATCATCGCCTTTGTGGCCTGTCTGCTGCTCTTCCACAAGCGTGTTTTCCGTATCAACCGCGACCTTATGGTTCGCGCCGCCATCATCGGCGCCATCATGGCAACCGAGCTCACCTGCATGTGCCTGGGCTCCAGCCTCACCTCCGCCTCCACCGCCGGCTTTTTGCAGAGCCTGACGGTCGTGATCGTGCCGTTTGCCAACGCCGCCCTGCTGCGTCGCGCCCCCGAGCGCAAAGTGCTCGTCGGCACCGCCATCGTCACCTGCGGCATGTTGTTGCTCTCGGGCGCCGACTTTACCAGCCTGAATCCCGGCGCAATCATCATGCTGCTCTCCGCTTTTGTCTATGCCGGCCATATCATTGTGGCGAAGCGCTTTGTCGAAGATGTCAATCCGTTAGCTCTGGGCGTTTGGCAGCTGGGCTTCGGCGGTTTATTCTCGGGTATCGCCGCATTCACCTTTGGCGGCTTCACGCTTCCCGGCACGCCGGGCGAGATTGTGGTCGTCGTCGCGCTCGCACTCATCTGCTCTGCCTATGGCTTTATCACCCAGACGCTCGTGCAGCCCCACGTGCCCGCCGAGACCACCGGCTTCGCCTTCTCGCTCGAGCCGGTCTGCTCCGCCGTCTTTTCGTTCTTCTTGGTTGGCGAGGTCCTGAGCCCCATCGCCTTCTTTGGCGCCGCCCTGATCCTCACCGGGGTCATGGTGGCAACCGTCGAGCTTCCGCGCCTCCGCGCACATGGACAAGCTCGCATGGCAGGAGCGCCCGAGCACGTCTCGTAGACCCCACTCTTCATACAGCCGCGGCATAAAGGCAACCGGTGCGCCTTTACAATAGATACCGACAGAGCATCTGACGTAAAGGAGCCCCATGGACGCCGCGACCCGCGACCGCAACATAGCAACTTGGTTGGGCGATGCGCCGCAGCCGGTACGTGACACTACGAACCAGCTGCTCGAGCGCATCGCCCTTTTGCGTGCCGAGCAGACCATCTACCCTGCACAAGACGACATCCTCAATGCCCTCGTCTACACGCCGGCCGACCAGGTCAAGGTCGTCATCTTGGGTCAAGACCCCTATCACGGGCCCAACCAGGCCATGGGACTGTCGTTCTCGGTCCCCGCGACGCAAACCAAGTTGCCGCCGAGCCTGCGCAACATCTATAAGGAACTCAAAGCCGATTTGGGTTGCCCCATTCCCGCCACGGGAGACCTAACACCATGGGCACAGCAGGGCGTCCTGCTCCTCAACACTACGCTCACCGTGCGCGAGCATACCGCCAACTCGCACGCCAAACTAGGCTGGAGCACCCTGACCGACTACGTTATCGAACGCTGCTGCCAGCTGCCCCAACCGGTAGTCTTTTTGGCATGGGGCCGCTTTGCCCAGCAGATGGTCGAAGGTAAGCTCGTCGCGACTGGCGCGGGCAAGGCAACCGGTAAGTTCTGCCTGGCCTCCACGCACCCCTCGCCGCTTTCGGCCAACCGTGCCACGGTAGAACTCCCCGCCTTTATGGGGTCGCGCCCCTTCTCGGCAGCCAATCGGCTACTCGAACAGCACGGCTCGACCCCCGTCAACTGGGCTTGCCTCGGCTAAAAATCGATACATCAAAAACGCGCCCGACGGCTTTCCATCGGGCGCGTTTCCTATTCGGGCCAAATAAATTGCGTACGGCCGGCCTCGCCGCCATCGATTAGCAGACTCTGCCCGGTCATAAACCGGTTGGTCACGCCCACAAAGTAGATCCACTCGGCGATCTCTTGGGCGGTGGCCCAGCGCTTAAGCGGCGTGAGCTCCATAATCTGGTTCCACAGGTGTTCGCCTTCCATCACGCAACGGTTGAGCGGCGTGATAACGCCACCCGGGTCCACACTGTTGGCGATGGCCTGCGGCGCCAGACGGTTTGCAAGGTTCTTGGTGTAGGCGATAACGCCGCCCTTGCTGGCGGCGTAGGCGGGAAACTCCGATCCCGTATGCCCACTCGCCGACCCCACATTGACCACGGATTTGACAGCCGGCGCCGGCTTGGCGGCGAGCCCCTCCCCCACAAAGGCGTAGCACTCGGTCACGTTGATGGTGCCACACAGGTTGGCGGCGATATCATCGGCCGAATCCTGCGTACCGGCAACGTTCACGATTACCTGGGGCTCAAGATCGCCTGGAAACGAGTCCGGCTCGCGGACATCAACGATCAGATGGCGGTAGCGCTCGTGTTCGATCGCCGCCGGCAAAAGATCAAAGCCCACGACTTCGTGTCCCTCGTCCAAAAAACGCTGCACGCATGCGGCTCCGATACCGCCCGAAGCGCCCGTGATCAAAACCCGCATACTTGCTCCTTAGGCGGTTGCGTGGCGCTCGAGGTACTCCGAGCCCACATTCTCGCGCTCCCAGCCGCGCACGACCTTGTAGCCCACGGGGCTCAGGAAGACCTCACACAGCAGCTCGGCGATGGCACCCGTCAGCGAGCACATAAGGACCTGCACCCAGGTCCAACCAAAGAACGTGTGGCTCACCACAATGGCAAAGACCAGGTTGTCGATAAACTGGCCAACACCCGTGGACACATAGGAGCGGAAGGCAAAGCTCGCAAAGTTATTCTTCTTGAGCATACGACCGAGCGACTGGTTGAGCGTGGAGTTAACCACGGCAGAGACGAGCATTGCCAGCGAAGAGCCCAGCACCACGTACCAGGTGCCGCCGATGGTGGCGTTAAGGGCAGTGTTGACCTCGATCATGCCCGTGTCGTAGTAGGCGCCCCACATGCCGGGCGTGAGCGAGCATGCCCAAAAGCACAGGCTCACGGCCAGGTTGACCAGCAGAGCGAGGATAGAGATTTTGATGGATGCCTTGGCGCCAAAGCGCTTGCAGATCATGTCCTGGCACAAAAACGAGACCCAGCTCACCACAAAGCCGCAATCGAGTGCCAGATACGGCAGGCTGATAAGCTCTTTGTTGGCCAGCAGGTTCATCATGATGACGCTCACGAAAAACAGCGAAACCGTTGCCGCGGGAATGCTCCGCAACAGGACCTTGTAGTCCTCCATGACCTTCTTGATCATTATGTACTCCTTTGGTTTTAGGTTTAACGAGCAGGATATCGGACCCGAACTGCTCGGACGTCTCGGTCTTGAGACGACGGTGGGTATGATAGCCGCTTACACGGCATCAGGCAAGCAAACGGCGCGGCAGCCCCGCAGGGCCACCGCGCCGATGCATTAAAACGCTACGTTGCCAAACTCCGACAGGATAAGGTCGGGGTTGTGGTCGGTTGCCCAGTCCACGTTCCACGGGCTCGTGAACAGCAGCAGCTTACCGCCGCGCATGTCCTCGACGCGCAGCGTGTCGCGCGTGAGCGAAAGGCCCGGGATATCGATGGTATCGGGGTCGTTCTGGATCCAGCGGATGTCCGTATAGGGCAGCGGCTGGCGACGAACCTCAACACGGTACTCGGCCTTGAGGCGGCGCTCGAGTACCTCAAACTGCAGCACGCCGACCACGCCCACGATGACGCTCTCCATGCCGGCACCCAGCTCGCGGAAGATCTGGATGGCACCCTCTTGGGCAAGTTCCTCCATACCCTTGACGAACTGCTTGCGCTTGAGCGTGTCGACCTGCGTAATGCGAGCGAACATCTCGGGGGCAAACGTCGGGATCTGCGGATACTGCACGTGGCGCTTGCCGGAGCACACGGTGTCGCCGATGCTAAAGATACCCGGGTCGAACAGGCCCACGATATCGCCCGCGTACGCCTCGTCCACGATGGCGCGGTCATCGGCCATCATCGACGTGCCCGTGGCGAGCTTAAGCTTGCGGTTGCCCTGCACGTGAAAGGCATCCATGCCGCGCTCGAACTTACCCGAGCAAATGCGCACAAAGGCGATGCGGTCACGGTGGTTCTTGTCCATGTTGGCCTGAATCTTAAACACAAAGCCGCTAAAGTCGTCGCGGCAAGGATCGACCGGCTCACTGGTGAGCGTATCGGTATAGGCGCGCGGCGTCGGGGCCAGACGCAGGAACTCCTTGAGGAAGGGCTCCACGCCAAAGTTAGTGAGCGCCGAGCCAAAGAACGCCGGGCTCAGCTTACCGCAGGCCACGGCATCCAAGTCGAGCTCGTCGCCGGCGCCATCGAGCAGCTCGATGTCGTCCATCAGGTTCTTATGGTTCTCTTCGCCAATAAGCTCGTCCATGGAGGGGTCGCCCAGCTCAGCCTCGACCTCGGCGACCTTCTTGGTGGCGTTGGCGTGACCGTCGCCCTCAAAGGCGATAACGCGACGGGTCTGACGATCGAACACGCCGCGGAAGTTGCGGCCGCTGCCGATCGGCCAGTTCATGGGATAGGTGTTGATGCCCAGGACGTTCTCGATCTCTTCCATGAGCTCAAACGGATCGCGAGCCTCGTGGTCGAGCTTGTTCACAAAGGTGAAGATGGGAATATGGCGCAGCGTGCAGACCTTAAAGAGCTTTTTGGTCTGGGCCTCGACGCCCTTGGCGCCATCGATGACCATGACCGCGGCGTCGGCGGCCATAAGGGTACGGTAGGTATCCTCCGAGAAGTCCTGGTGGCCGGGGGTATCGAGGATATTGACGCAGGCGCCGTTATAGGTGAACTGCAGCACCGAGGAGGTAACGGAGATACCGCGCTCCTTCTCGATGTCCATCCAGTCCGAGACGGCATGCTTGGCCGAACTCTTGCCCTTGACCGAGCCGGCAGTCTGGATGCTGCCGGTATAGAGCAGCAGCTTCTCGGTAAGCGTGGTCTTACCGGCGTCCGGGTGGCTGATGATCGCGAATGTGCGGCGCGACGAGATTTCATCCGACAGGCTTGCCATGCGGATCCTTTCTTGCATTGAGTGCATTACGTCGTTGTAACCGCATTATTGTAGCCGCGAAACCTCGCTCTAGGACGCCTATCAGGACAAATTCATCAGTTGGGGCTTGGGCAGCCGGCCCAATCCGCATTTGCCTCTTGCAGAACTGTGCATAGTGTATATATACTGTGCTTACCGGTTATATACACGTGTAGCCCATCAGCTAAGGAGCCGCTGTGGACATCATCCTATCCAATTCGAGCGATAAACCCATCTACGAGCAAATAGCCTCGCAGGTCAAAGCTCAGATCCTTTCGGGCACGCTCGCTGCGGGCGCCAAACTCCCCAGCATCCGTGCGCTCGCGAGCGATCTTGGCGTGAGCGTCATCACCACCAAGCGCGCCTACGCCGACTTGGAGCAGCTCGGGTTTATCTGCACCGTGCAGGGCAAGGGCTGCTTTGTCGCCGAGGGCAACCAGGAGCTTTTGCGCGAAAACCAGCTCTGCCATATCGAAGAGCTGCTTGCGAAAGCGGCGAGCCAAGCCGAAACCCTGGGCGTCACGCGCGACAAACTGCACGAGATGCTCGACCTGGTGGCCCCCGAAACCATGCAGTAGCCATCTGCAAGAAAGGCTATACCATGCAAAACTTGCTAGAACTCAAAGGCATCTCACGCACTGTAAGCGACCGCTTTTCGCTGCGCGACGTCACGCTTGCCGTGGAGCCCGGCCAGATCGTCGGCTTTGTTGGTGCCAACGGTGCCGGCAAAACCACGACGATTCGAGCCGCGCTCGGGCTTATAAAGCTCGATGCCGGCGAAGTGAACCTGTTTGGGCAACGCTGTGGCGCCGACGCGCCCAATGAGTCGCAACGCCATCTACGCTCCCGCGTCGGTCTTGTCCTGGACACGTGCCCCTTCCCCTCCACGCTCAAGGTGGGCCAGATCGAGTCGCTCGTAGGACCGGCGTACACCGCGTGGGACCGCGAAACGTTCGCCGGATTCATCAACCGATTTGGCCTCGATCCCAGGACAAAGGTCAAGGACCTCTCCCGCGGTATGGGCATGAAGCTGCAACTTGCCTGCGCACTCAGTCACAAGGCCGAACTACTCGTTTTGGACGAAGCCACCGCGGGCCTCGATCCCATGGCACGCGAGGAACTGCTTGATGAGCTGCTTGCCTTTGTTTCCGACGGTCAGCGCAGCGTGCTGCTCTCGAGCCACATTACGTCCGACCTCGATCGCGCCGCCGACCGCGTCATCTGCATCGATAATGGCTCGATTGTGTTTGACCTGCCACGCGAGGACATTACCGACCGCGCTGGCATCGCCCACTGCACCCAAGTGCAGGCCGCCGAGCTTATGGCTTGCGTCGAAGGCGCCCGTGCCGCCCACCACGCCTATAGCGTGGACGTGCTCGTGCCCAACCGTCGCGAAACGCTCGAGGCCTTCCCCGAGATTCCCTGCGATCGGGCAACCATTGACGACTATCTACGCCTCACGCTGAAAGGGGCTTCGAAATGAAACGCGCCTTTATGTCCGAGACCGCCATCGTTCGCACGCTCGCCCCGAGCATCGCGGGCGTCGGCCTGTTCATATTCGTCGTATTGACCCTTGCCAACGCGACAGACGGCGATTCCGGCATGAGCGCCGGCGCCTGTGCGGTCAGCGCAATGTCGCCCATCATAATCATGAACTCGCTAGCTGGCTACGATAACCAAAACGGCTGGGAACGTTATCGAGCAACGTTGCCCTTCTCGCGCAAAGACATTATTTGCGCACGCTACCTGTGCATCGTTGTCTTCTCGGTCGTCATGGCATGCGCGGCTACGCTTCTGAACATCCTCGCCCTTCCGCTCTTCGACCCCATGGGCATCCCTTCGACATGCCAGACGATCTTTGAAATCGCAACCGCCTCGGCGGCATCGATGCTCATCTCCCTCATGATGGTATTCTTGACACAGCCGCTGTTCTTCCGATTTGGACACATGGAGGCGCTGCGCCTATCCCTTGGCCTGTTTGCCCTGTTTGGCTGCGGCACCATGGCAATGCTGAGTTCCTCCAACCCCATCAGCAACTGGCTCATGTCGATTGCCGGGGCGAATCCCGATCCTGCCGTCCTTGGCTGTCTGTGTGCAGGAATTGCCGTACTGGCGCTCGCACTATGCGCAATCAGCTGCACCGTCAGCACCAAGGTTTATCGAGTACGCGACCTGTAATCGACAGCTAAAAAAGCTTAGGTGGTACCCCGCTTATTTTTTCAATGAAACAAGGCGGCATAGCGTCACCACCGCCCCTCACAGCAGGCCGTCTAGTTCTTGGCAACCAAAAAGACACCGTCAGCATATCGAAGGTGAATACTTTTCCGAGAATTGAACGAGTAAAAACAGTGCCCTGTAGCATCGACATTTTTAAGGACTCAATTCCTGCGGTTTTGTCTAAGAATCCTGCAGTTTTGTTCGAAAAAAGTGTGCATGTTCCAGGGGTCCAGATTTACTCGTTCACTTCGCGGAAAACCATTCACCTTCGATTCGAGCCTTAACCAAATGCCCTCTCGAACTATGGCCCCTGTCTCACCACAGCGATATCAAAGCTTCATGGCGGGACGGTATCATCGGACGCACGCCGTAAATCTGGCGCGGTCGTTCTTGGGGAGGCATTTCGCCCGTGTCGTGGGTCGTCGCAGCATTTGCGTCAGCACTCTTTGCCGGCATCACATCCATCTTGGCCAAATGCGGCATCAAGCAGACCGACTCCGATGTCGCGACGGCCATTCGCACCTGCGTGGTGCTCGTTTTCGCCTGGGCAATGGCGGGCATTTCTGGATCCATTGGAACCATCGGCAGCATCGAACCCAGATCCTGGCTCTTTCTCGTCCTCTCGGGACTCGCTACCGGTGCTTCGTGGATCTGTTACTTTAAGGCGTTGGGCATCGGAGACGTCAATAAGGTCGTACCGGTCGACAAGATGAGCACCGTACTCGCCGCACTGATCGCCATCGTACTTTTTGGCGAGACGAGCAACCTTGCGGTTAAGCTCGTGGGAACCGCTGTCATCACCCTCGGCACGTTTTTAATGATCGAGAAGAAGCAGCCTGCCGGACCCGAGCAGCAGCAAGACCGGACCTGGCTCGCTTACGCCCTCGGCGCCGCCGTGTTCGCGGCGCTCACGTCCATCCTTGCCAAGGCTGGCATCGAAGGCGTCGAATCCAACCTGGCCACGGCAATCCGTACCTGTGTGGTACTGGTTATGGCATGGGCAATCGTGGCAGCTAAAGGCAAGATGGGCCAAGCCGTGCACGTAGACCGCTACGAACTCGTATTTCTCGCGGCATCGGGCATTGCGACTGGCGCATCGTGGCTGCTATGCTACTACGCCATCGCCACAGGCCAGGTGAGCGTCGTGGTGCAGATCGACAAACTATCGATTGTCGTATCGGTACTATTTGCGCGCTTGGCATTCAACGAAAAACTCTCACGGCGCAGCGCCATCGGTCTCGCCCTCATCGTACTGGGCACCGCCGCGCTCGCAGTTTGGAAGTAGCGCGGCCAGCAGCTACATCCTCACACCTGGCTTAGGATGCCTGTACTGACCGTGGGATGCTGTGCGCTTACCGTGCGAGATGGCAAATTTGGGACAACAGTGCAGGCAACGAAGGCAGGCTGCGCACTCCGGCTTTGTCCAGACGGGAAGGCCGTCGCGCATCTCAATCGCCGCCATGGGGCAGCGCTTAGCGCAGAGGCTACACCCGACGCAGCGGCTAGCATCGACGGCAAACTTGCTCGTCTGCTGCATACGCGGCAGCCCAAACGCATGATACGCGCACGATGCAAACAGGGGCACGCGATGGCGCATCATATTGCCCGTGCGCCGCTCCCGCACCGCCTCGATCACAGCATCAATCTGCGCCTCAGCAGCCCTATTGATACCCTCAACCTTTTGAGGGTCAGACAGGTCGAAAACAGGCGTCCAGGTATCAGGCATCTTGACGCTCATCGCCGCATCTAACTCGAGCCCACGCTCGTGCAGCAGATCGCGGGCGAACTTGGCCGATTGCCCGGTCGTCGAACCGTACGTCGAGACATAGAACGTATAGGGGCGCTCGCCGCCCTTTGCACCGGCAGCAATCGACAGGTCGGCAGTCTTCAAAAACTCGATCATTGGCGTCGGCAAGCCCCAGGCGTATACCGGGGCGACAAACCCCAGCCGACAGGGGCCTTCCATCACAACAAGGTGAGGGATCTCGGCATCAAAGCGCTCAATCGACACAACCTTGTCGTCTGTCGCCGCTGCAATGCGACGCGCCACATGTTCGCTGTTCCCCGTCGCGCAAGATCGGAAGAGCACACGTCTGAACTCCAGTC